>CAKKRN010000140.1 GCA_919902745.1 Syntrophaceae bacterium
CGATGGAACCGACCTCGGCGACGCCGTCCGGATTTTCGACTTCCCCGACATTCCTTGGGTTCAGAAAATGCTCCCTGACCTTGTCCGTGTATTCCCACATAATGCGCTCCTTATAAGGTTGCCCTGATCTTTACACTTTGCGGAACAGTCTGGCCGCGATCTCCGCAACAACCATTCTTGACGACGATCATTTCAGAAACGGCAGCCTATCCCATTCTTTTTTAAAACGGTATCCATCCAAGTCCCCCCCGGGTACGGAGGTTCACTTCTCCGCCGTCTGTTTCCGCATTTGCTCCCCGAGGAGCTGCTGGAGGCCGGCGACAGACTTGAAGTTCGATGCCCCCTCCACCGTCTTCAGGGCGATGTCCTGGACCTTCTGGTAGGCCGCCTCCAACTGCGTCGTCAGGGCGGTGATCCTCTCACCCTGATCCTTGGCGGTCTTTTCCAGGGAATCGATCCGGGTCTTGTGGACGTTGCGCTCGCCCTCATACTCCTTCTTCAGCAGTTCTTCACGGGTCCTGGTTTCGAGGAGCAACCTCTCCGAGGTCTCCTTGACGGCGCGGCCGACGGCCGTTTCCAACTCCTTGGGGAACTGGGCGGTCCGCTTCCGGAGATCATTCAGCTCCGCTTCCTTTTCGGCAATTGCGGCCTCGCGAGACTTTAGCTCATTCTCTAATTGTTCCTTCTTGTCCTTGAGTTCCTTCTCCAGCTTGGCCTTTTCGTAGGTAAACCGGTCGGTCAAGAGCTGCTGCTCCCGCTTGAACGCATAATCGAACTCCTCCTTCTCCCTTGTCTGTTTCTTTTTCTCCGCCGCATCCCGCTCCTTGACGGCGGCGTCGCGCTCCTCCTGCTCTTTTTCCCAAGCCGCGCGCGTAGTTTCGATCTCCTGCCGCAGGTCACTCTTTTTGGTTTCCATCTCGGCGGTGAACTCCTGGCGCTTCTGATTCTGGGCCTCGATGAGGGCCGCAAGTGTCATGGCCGCTTTCTCGATCTCATAGAGCTCCCGGAGCTCCGTTTCCTTGGCGGCAATGGCGTTTCGGATGGCCACAAACCGGTTCACTTCCCCTTCCATCTGGTCAGCGATCCGGGTCAGCGTCTTGCCGATATCGATCTTCAGATTGCCGATCTCCCCGGCAACCTCTTCCGTCGTCAGGGATTCGGCCACCTGAACGGCCTCTTTGGTCTTCTTCTCCTCGATCTTCTTTTCCGGTTTAAGTTCTCCCGCCTGCTTTTCATCTATCTGCTTCAGAAGGGTGTTGTAGGCATGGAGCATCTCCTGTTTCGTGCTGGTCATCGCCAGCTTTTTGTGTTCCTTCTTCTCGTCCATATTCCCATCCTTTCTCTCGAGTATGAAAATCCTTTCTGATGATCTGTGAAAAATATCCTGTAGGCCGCACATTCGCCACCTTTATTGCGGAGGCATCCAAGTTGCTTCATCGATACCCGGGTGTTTCCTCCACCGGAGTCGGGGTTCTGTGTACCACAAAAGGGGAAAAACGGAAAGAATGTTGACTGCAGGGATGTCCGGAAAAAGGGGAGCGCTATTTTTATCCTTTGGAGGCCGGTGGCAGCCCGTGTTGCCGGGTGATTTCCCCTCTGCCCGGTTCCGACTTCATGCCGGCTGATTTTTTAGCGTCTCCGGAGCGGGGCGCGTCCTACGCCAGTACGGGCTTCTTTCATCCGGCAGGAGGGGTCGCTTCCGCCGCCGTCCCGCCACCTGCCTTAGCCCTTTCAACGAGGCCGATCAGAGACCTCAACTGAAGGAGCAGATTCTCCAGCTCGATGACGTCGCAGAGGACCTTCCCACTCTCCAGGCGGCTGGTCGTCGTCTGGATCGTGCCGTAGAGGGACTTGAAGGGGTCCGGCGCCTCCTCCGTCGGCTCAGCATCGCCCTGGGCCGCCTTCTTGAGGAGTTCCGTCAGCCTTTTGTTCGTTACCGGGTTCGCCAGGACGCTCTCGAACACGGTCATCAGGCCGGGATTTTCGAGATTGGCGGCAAAGATATACCCCTGGGAGACGGGAATGGTCCCCGTTTTGACGGAATCCCGCATTTCCTGTGGAAGCCTCAGTAATGATAGAACATTTTGAATAGAGCTCGCCTTGATTCCGGCG
>CAKKRN010000141.1:0-6805 GCA_919902745.1 Syntrophaceae bacterium
AAGGAGCTCATCGAGACTTACGTCCCGAAGATGTTCGCCGGCGCCTGGCAGGGGACGATGGCCCTCACCGAGCCGCAGGCGGGTTCGTCGCTCACCGACCTCGCGACGACGGCATTCCCGACGGCGGAGGGCTACTACCGAATCAAGGGGCAGAAGATCTTCATCTCCTGCTCCGACTATGAATCGACCGGGAACATCGTCAACCTCCTCATCGCCCGGATCGAAGGGGCGCCTCCCGGCGTGAAGGGGATCTCCCTTTTCGTCGTGCCCAAGAAGCGCCCGGACGGCCAGGGCGGTCTTGCCGGGAACGATGTGACCTGCATCGGGATCTACCACAAGCTCGGCTACCGCGGCGCGCCGATCACGCAACTCTCCTTCGGCGACAACGACGACTGTCGGGGCTGGCTCGTCGGCGAACCACACAAGGGACTCCGCTATATGTTCCAGATGATGAACGAGGCCCGGGTCGATGTCGGAATGGGTGCGGCGGCGATCGCATCGGCCGCCTACTACGCCTCCCTCGAATACGCCAGGCAGCGCCCGCAGGGGCGGCCCATTGCGGGGAAGGACCCGCTGGCGCCGCAGGTGCCGATCATCGAACACGCCGACGTGAAGCGGATGCTCCTCTTCCAGCGCGCCGTCGTGGAGGGGTCGCTGGCGCTCATCTTCCAGTGCGCGCAGTACGTCGACCTCGCGCTGGTGACCGAAGGCGAGGAGAAGGAAAAGTACGAGCTGCTTCTCGACCTCCTGACGCCCATCGCCAAGAGCTACCCGTCGGAGATGGGGATCCTCTCCGTGAGCCAGGGGCTCCAGTGCCTGGGCGGCTACGGTTACTGCGACGAGTTCCCGCTGGAGCAGTACTACCGCGACGTCCGGATCCACCCGATCCATGAGGGGACGACGGGGATCCAGGGGATGGACCTGCTGGGCCGGAAGGTGGTCATGAAAAACGGGAAGGCCCTCTTCCTCTACCTCGCCGAGGTCGAGAAGACCGTAGCGGCCGGGCGGGCCCTTCCCGAATGCGCCCCCTGCGCGGAGGCGCTCGCCGCGTCCGTCGAGACGCTCAAGGAGGTGACGACCTCCCTCACCGGCCTCGCGCTCAAAGGCGAGATCGAGCTGTTCCTCGCCGACGCGACGCTCTACCTGGAGTTCTTCGGGATCATTGCGATTGCCTGGCAGTGGCTCCTCCAGGCCGTCACGGCGGCAAAGGCCCTCGGGGCGAGCCCCGACGCGGCCGACGCCGACTTCTACCGAGGAAAAATCCACACCTGCCGCTACTTCTTCGCCTACGAGCTGCCGAAGATCAGCGGCCTGGCCGACCGCCTGAAGGAGAGCGGCGACGGCCTCACGGTGACGATGAAGCCGGCGTGGTTCGACTGACCCTCGCGCCAAGGGCGGGTGAACCATGAAAGAAGAACCCGTCGTTCAACAAGAGATGATGTGGTCGATCCACAGGACCCGAGCGGCGCTTAACCGGAAACGACGGCGGTGTGGAGCCGCCGACCGGCTTTTAATTCAGAGCCTGCATGCCAAAGGGTTGGGCCGGATGGCGAAATGAGGACGGTCGCGTAAGAAGTCCGAGTATGGAGAAGGAGGAGAAAATGGACAAGACGCCCCTGGAGAAGAAGGAACTCAAGGATCTGCTCGTCAAGTGCTGGATGACGCACGACGCCATGTGGTTCTACCACTGCCTGCAGGAATGCGGCATCGAGAAGACGAACCGGATCAACCGGGCCGCCGTCAAGGCCGTGGCCGCGGTGGAGATCCGGCGGCTGAAGAAAGCGATCGGCGTGGACAAGTTTGAAACATTCTCGGAATTCTGGGAATTCTTTCAAACGGCCATGGGCGCCTTCACGGGCGACTTCATGAAGTACTCCTTCGAATCGAAGGAGATGAACCGCATCCGCAGCACCTGGCACCGGTGCTTCGCCTACGAAGGCATCAAGGCGCTGGGCGTCATCGACCAATACGAATGCGGCATCATGGATCGCGTGGAAGGCTGGTTCGACACGCTGGGCGTCCGGTATGAAGTGGCGCCAAAGGTGACCGGGTGCATGATGCACACCGAGGACCGCTGCTACCGCGACTACACCTTCTTTTTCGAAAAGTGATAGCCGTTTACGACATTCAGAAGGAGGGATCATGGAAACGCAGAAGGGGCAATTGGCCGCGCCGTGCGGGATGTACTGCGGGGTGTGCGCGATCTACATCGCCCACCGGGACGACAACCTCAAGTTCAAGGAGCGACTGACCGGCTTCTACAGCGTCGCCATCGACGAGCTACACTGCAAGGGACGTCTTTCGGACGACGTCTTTTCCTACTGCCGCGTCTGCCCGATCAAGGCCTGCACCGCCCAAAAAGGGATCGAGGGCTGCCACCGGTGCGCCGACTTTCCCTGCGGCCACATCGAGACGTTTCCTTTTCCCGTCGGCAAGAAGGTGATGCTCCGCTCTGTCCCCGCCCGGCGGGAGCTGGGAACCGAACGGTAGATGGAAGAGGAGGAGAGGCGCTATCACTGTCCCCGGTGCGGAATCGCCATCTTCCGCGGCGCGAAGCGCTGCCGCGGCTGCGGGGAAGCCGTCGAGTTGGACTGAACGCCGGTATCGGCGGCGATGGTTTTCGTCTCCGGATCGGGCATCCCTTTTTCTCGACACCCGGCCCGCTTTCTGTTATGAATCCGAGCGTCATGGGGAATGGCATCATCCCCATGGAATCAATTTTCTGAATGGCCCTGTTCCTGCGGACCTCTTCCATCATAACGACAGATCGCATGGAATCGACACGACAAGATGAAGACAACAGAACGCGAAACAACGGGCCGAACGGCGTGAAGGGCGAATGGCGGGCGCTCCTGATCACCGTTTTCATGGCAGGATTGTCCGTGGCCCTGATGGCCTTGCCGACGCCTGCCGGTCTTTCCGTGGCGGGACAGAAATGTTGCTATCCTTTCCGCTGCTCACGCTTCTGCTCCCGTCGGCGACGACCCGCACGGGCATTCTCATTTTCGTATACGAACAGGCGCTTGACCTCGGCCATGTGCCCAGGGGCGCGCCGCTCGCCAAGGCGATCATGCTGGCGCTCAACTCCATCAATCGGCTCGCCTCCACCATCCTGCTGACCGGAGGAATCACCCCGGTTCTGGCGGCCTCGCTGATCGGCGGAATCTCCTGGGGCCGCTGGCTTGCGCTCATGTGCGTGCCCTACGGCATCCTGCTCGTCGTCGACGCCGTCCTGTACTATCCGGCGCAGAGCGCCTCGTCGCTGGTGGTCTACGAACGGGGTCACCTCACGGCGGCGGAAATCTTCCGTTTCGGGTTGTGGATGACTCTTGCCGCCTATCTGGTGGTGCTGTTCGTCGCGCTGCCGTATTGGCAAGCAATCGGCGAACCGCTGCGCCTGATCCCCCGCGGATGAAATCACCCGCCGGTAATCCGAACGTTGAGGGGCAAAGCCGACGAGGAGCAGGAGCCCGTCGATCAGGGATTGACCGGGTACTGCGGCCGCCTGCCCTCCAAGACATCCAGGACGCCCTGGGCCACCATGGTCGCCATATTATACAGGCTCTCCTCCGTCATCGCGCAGAAATGCGGCGTCACGATAACGTTTTCCATGTGCAGCAGCGGATTGCCCGGACGCGGCGGCTCCGGATCATAGACATCGACGGCCGCGCCGGCGATCTGTTTTCTCTGCAGCGCTTCGATCAACGCGGCCTCATCCACGATGGTGCCTCGCGCCGTGTTGATCAGGTAGGCGCCCGGTTTCATCAGGGCCAGGGTGCGCGCATTGATCAGATGCCGCGTCTCCGCGCTTCCGGAACAATGGACGGCGACAAAATCGCACCGGGGCAGCATCTCCTCCAGACGGTCCATCTTCTGCACGCCATAACCCACGAGCTTTTCCGCATCCACGTAAGGATCGTAGCCCAGGACGCGCATGTTGAAGGCCGCGTTCATTCTGCTGGATACGGCGGAACCGATTCGGCCGACCCCGACCACACCCAGGGTTTTTCCCCACAGATCGGCATTGATCAGTCCTTTCTGCCGCGTCATGATCGCCATCGTCACCGTATCGCTGAGCAGTTCTTCGGATTGCATGGAGGCATGGGCCTCGACGATTTTTCGACCGAGGCAGATGATAAACCCGATTGAAATCTCCACCACGCTTTCCGTATTGGCTGCCGGGGTATAGACGATCGGGATCCCCAGATCGGCGGCGGCGGCGATATCGACGGTATCGTAACCCACTCCGTGCCTCCCGATCACGGCGAGTTTCGGCGCGGCTTCCATGATCTGCCGCGTGATCTTCGTGTTCCGGACCACCAGGGCATTGCAATCGCCGATTGCGGCCAGAATGCCTTCAAGATTTTGCGGCTGCGGATAGACCAGCTCCGCCTTTTGCGCCAGCATGGCCTCACCGGCTTGATGAATGCGTTCTACCAATAGAATCCTGTTCATAAAAAATCCCTCAATTTTATTTCGTCCCACACCGGGCGCTCCGATCACAAACCCGATTCGCCTGGCAGCATCAGGAGCAGACGATGGTCGTGCTGGACATATCATCCTCCTATTCAAACCAACACTTCATTCCCGGATACTTCAACGCCTGGGGAGGCGGTGTGATACGAGCGAACTCAGGCCACCGCAACGGACTCGGCCGCAAGCGTCACGCTTTCCGCTGCGGCGCCTGCCGCATCGACGGCCCGAACGCGGTAGCTGTGGCTCCCGGCCGAGGCGCCGTCGGGGAAGATGTCGTCATAGCAAAACCGCCGCGCCGTGAACTGGGGGGTGTGCGGCACGGTCCCCACCACCTCGCCGTCGCGGAGGACCTCGTAGCGCAGGATCGGGACGGCTCCGGCATAGGCGGTATCCCATGTCACGCGGACGGCGAAACGGCCAAGCATCGGCATGGAGCTGTCGGCCTCGGCGCCGACGTTCCGGGGCGGCGTGAGGCCGATGGCCTTTCTCTGGAAGTAGGCGTTCGCCCCGTCCTTGCCCGCCGCGGTGACCTGGGCCTCGATCGCCGCCATCGCCTTGTCGCCCAGCGGCTCGGCCAGTTGGGCGGCGGCGAGATTCCGGCTGAGCTGGCACTTCGCGGGATCGTCATCGATATGGCCGATCCCGACGATGATCGTGCTCACCCCCGCGACGGAGAGGGCGTAGCGGATCAGGCCGTCGCTCGGCAGCTCCGGGGAGCCGAGCCCGTGGTAGATGTGGTCGGGATGGTCCGAGAACTTCGTCTCCTTGTGATAGTAGGCGGCGTCCGCAAAGACCTTCATGCCGATCACCCCCATGTCGGCCGCCGCCGCCACCGCGATGGCGTTGTGGCGGTGGGCCAAGTATTTGCCATCGCTGGGGTTGATCGTGACCAGGAGCGTGTCGAGAAAGCGCCGGTCGTCCCGCTGGATCGCGTAGATGTGGGCCGCGGTGTTCCAGTGGCCGGTGATGCCGATGTGGCGGATCAGCTTTTCCTTCTTCGGGTTGCAGCCGGTCCGGTTGGTCCCTTCCCGCAGGTCCAGCATCGCCGGGAGCGCCCCCAGCCAGTCGCTGTGCGGCTTTGGGTCGTCCAGGCCTTCGAAGAGCATGTCGATTTCGTTCATGGTGTTGATGTCGTGGAACTGGATACAGTCGAGGTAGGCCCCGTCCGGATAGCCCCCTTTTCCGTCGCCGAACATCAGGCTCAGGGACCGGCGGACGTCGTCCACCGCAGTCGAAACATGGAAGCCGTCCAGCATCCCCTCGCTGTAGTCGGTGTGAAATTGTTGCCCCGACGGGCGGCGGGCCGTGCGGATGTGGGTCTTCGTGGCAACGTAGATCCGCCCGCGGGCCGCGGCATCGTAGTTGGCCGCCGCCGGGGAGAGCCCCAGGCGGCGGAAGGCCTCGCCGAAGTGCTGCTGGCTCGGGCCGTAGATGTTGGAGGTGTCCAGATAGTTGACGCCGAGCCGATAAGCCTTCTCGATGATGGCCGCGGAATCCACCGCCGCCGCGGGCCACTGGATCGAGGCCTGGCCGCCGAGGCCGAGCGTGGTAACCTGCCAGCCGGTCCGGCCCAGTCTGCGGGTGATGAGCTTTTTCATGATTATGCCCTCCTCATGCATGCTTGTGAAGTGCCCCCTCTCGCCGACGTAACCTCGGCACCTCCCCGGACACCGCCGGAAAAGGCACCTCTTCTCCTCGCCTCATTACCCTTGACAGGCGTCGGGAAACATATTAGAAAGCGGCCACCTTGCGATAGTCCTTATTCTATCGACACTTCCCGAGGAGAAAGGCGGGGACCTGCAGAGGCCCCGAGGCGATCGTTACCGATGAATTTCCATCTCCACCGCGTTCCGAAAATGGGTTTCGGCCTGAGCGTTCTTTTTGCGTTTCCGTGCTTCAGATCCCGGATGGCCCGTCTCATCCCGGCCTGCACCGCGATGACCCTCCTCATCCTGTTCGTCTGCAACCCGGCTGCCCGCGCCCTCGACGTGGACATCAGCCACGCGCCTGTCGAGGTCTATTTCAGCCCGAACAACGGCGCGACCACGGCCATTGTCCGGGAGATCGACCGGGCCCGTTCCGAGATCCTCGTTCAGGCCTACTCCTTCACCTCCGCTCCGATCGCCAAGGCGCTCCTCAAGGCCCACAAACGCGGCGTAAAAGTCCAGGCGATCCTCGACAAGAGCCAGAAGACGCAAAAGTACTCGTCGGCTTCCTTTCTGACGAATTCCGGCATCCCGACCTACATCGACGAAAAGCACGCCATTGCCCACAACAAGATCATCCTCATCGACCGGGCGGTCGTCATCACCGGCTCGTTCAACTTCAC
>CAKKRN010000141.1:6905-9946 GCA_919902745.1 Syntrophaceae bacterium
GTCGCCTCGGCCATCTCCTTCCCCTCGTGAATCTTGGAGGCGTTGGCCAGAACCGGGTCGATGAAGTAGGTGCCGGACGGCGTCGGCTTGCCCTCATAAGAGGCGGCCAGACTACAGCCGTACAGGGTCTCGGCGCGGTGGATCATATCGATCACTTTTTCCTTGTGATGGCTGACCTTCTCCGTGCCGTTGTACGCCATCATCGTCAGGGCCGCCCCCACCATGCAGTCGATCTTGCCGGCCTTGCACCCGCCGTGGCTCTGGCGGTGGAAGGCGGAGAAGTAGGCCACCAGGTCGGCGGCAAATTCCACCTCCCCGCAGAGAAAGACCCTGTTCCAGGGGACAAAAACGTTATCAAAAATAACCGTCGGGGCGTATTTGGAATAGCGCCGGTTGCCGCAGTCGCAGCCGTCCTGCTCCCGCGTGTCCAGACTCGACCGGCCGACCACATGAATCACGCCGGCTGTGTCGGTCGGAACGGCGAAGGCCACCGCGAATTCCTCCTCCCCTTTGCGCAGGGCGCGCGTCGGCAGAACAATGATCTCGTGCGCCGACAATGAACCGGTCTGATGGCACTTAGCGCCGCGCACGACGATCCCGTCCGCCCTTTTTTCAACCACGTGAAGGTACACATCCTTGTCCGGCTGCTCCTTGGGGCTGAGGTTTCGGTCCCCCTTGACATCGGTGACCCCTGCGTTGGCCACAAGGTCGTTCTTCTGCATGTACTTCAGAAAATCGAGGAACCGTTTATTATAGTCCGTACCGTACTTCCGGTCGACGTCGTACGTCGTGACGGAAAGGGCCGCCATGCAGTCCTGGCCTGTACAACGCTGGAAACAGGTGCCGACGCGCCGGCCCAGCAGGCGATTCATTTTGACACGGGCCACCAGGTCTGCGATCGAAGCGGGCGGGTTGTTGAAACGGTTGATCGGCTCGTCGATCAACTTGCTGTGTGTCACGATCAGGTCGCGATGCTCGGGGGCCTCGGCCAGTTCATAGGTGGCCCCGGTGGCCTCGATGCCGGCCCGAAGGCGCGGGTTGTCGACGACATCCTCCACCTTCTGCCCAAACATGTAAACCGTCGGCTTCAGTTTCCGGAGCGACTCGATATACTCCGCTTTCGTCATCAATCCCATCTCTCTTCTCCTTTTCAGAACAGATGCCCCTCGAAGCAGAATTTTCCGAACGTCGCCGGGGGCGGCAGCGGGTAGTCGCCGGTGTAACAGGCAAGGCAAAAACTTTCCCGGGCCATTCCTGTGGCCTGGACCATCCCTTCGAGGGAGAGGTAGTGCAGACTGTCAAGGCCGATGAAAGAAGCGATCTTGGATTCGTCCTCCTTTTCGGCGGCGATGAGCTCTCCCCGCATAGAAAAATCGATCCCGTAGGGACAGGGGTGGCGCGTCGGCGGGCAGCTTACGACCATGTGGATCTCCTTCACGCCGCACTCCCGCAGATGCCGGACGCGGTTCCGGCTGGTCGTCCCCCGGATGATCGAATCCTCGACGATGACGATCTTTTTGCCGACGATGAGCGGCTGCACCGGGTTCAGCTTGACCCGGACGCCGAAATCCCGCATCGCCTGGCTCGGCTGGATGAAGGTCCGCCCCACGTAGTGGTTCCGGATCATCCCCATCTCGAAGGGAAGACGGCTCTCCTCGGCGTACCCCAGGGCCGCGTAGTTTCCCGAATCGGGGAAGGGCATGACGAAATCCACGTCAGGTCGGTATTCCCGGGCAAGGGTATGCCCCAGCCGCTTGCGGCAGAGGTAGACGTTCTCGCCGAAGATCTGGCTGTCGGGACGGGAGAAATAGATCAGTTCAAAGATGCAGTGGGAAGGCTTCTCCACCGGAAAGGGCTTCAGGCTGTGGAGCCCCGCCTCGTCGATGATGATGATCTCGCCCGGCTGGACCTCCCGGATGTATTTCGCCCCCACGAGGTCGAAGGCGCAGGTCTCGGAGGCCACGACCCAGCCTCCGTTGAAGCGGCCCAGCGATAGCGGCCGGAAACCCCGGGGGTCGCGGACGGCAATGACCCGGTTCCGGGTCAGCATGACGATGCTGTAGGCCCCCTGCACCCGGGCGAGAGCCTTCGTCAGGGCCTCCTCGATTCCGTGCTTCAGATGGGGGGCCATCAGGTGGACGATCACCTCACTGTCCATCGTGGACTGGAAGATCGACCCTTTCTCCTCGAGCTCCGCCCAGAGCTCCAGCGCGTTGATCAGGTTTCCGTTGTGGGCCAGCGCGTAGTACTCGTCGCCATGGTGGACCAAAAAGGGCTGGGCGTTCGAGAGAACCGAGGAGCCTGTGGTGGAATAGCGGACGTGGCCGATCGCCAGGCGTCCGGGAAGCTTCGAAAGGATATCCTCCCGGAATACCTCCGAGGCGAGCCCCATCCCCTTGTGCGCCCAGACCTGACAGCCGTCGGACGATGCGATCCCCGCGCTCTCCTGTCCGCGGTGCTGGAGGGCGAAAAGACCGAAAAAGGCCACCCGAGCCGCATCTTCATGACCGAACACCGCAAAGACGCCGCACTCCTCGCGCGGCTTGCCTTCCTGCAAATCATCACCCATGATCATCTTCTCCCAATCAGGATCGTAAAGATCCTTCCCGCCGTCTCCGGTCCGTGTCCGTCCCGCCGTTCATCCCTTCTCTTCATCATACTGAGAGCTTGAATTTTGTCATTAAACATTTCTCCCTATGGCCGAAATGACTCAATCGGCACTTTTTCAAAGTCTCAGTTATAAGCGAAGCCGATTTTGGTCGTAAAAATTATCCGAATAAATTTCAGCGCTGCAGAGAGCGCATTGAAGTTTCTATATCAGCGTGTTTTTCAAACAATGCAAACAAAGGGGGGATTTCCTGCCCTATTTGGTAATGGTGAATTGAATAATGGGAAAAGGAATCTTTGTCAATAATTATCCTTATAAGCAAAAGGCGTCACCCGACCGATTAAAACCATGAAAACAAATGTTGGCGGCTTGGTAATAAAAGGGAAGACCCTCAGGGCGATAGGATTGACTGCAAACAGGTTGTAAGATTGAC
>CAKKRN010000142.1 GCA_919902745.1 Syntrophaceae bacterium
TTCAGCGCAAAGGCGGTCTTGCCCATGCTCGGGCGGCCGGCAATGATGATCAGCTCGGAGTTCTGGAGGCCCGAGGTCAGGTCGTCCAGCTTGTCGAAACCGGTCGCCACCCCCGTGATCAGCTCTTTTTTGGCGTAGAGCCGCTCGATCGTTTTGAAGCTGTCTTTGATGATGTCCCGGATCGGGTAGAAAGAAGGGCGGATCTTGTTTTCGGAGATCTCGAAAATGGCATGTTCCGCCTCGTCGAGGATATGATCGACCTCCATGCTCGCGTCGTAGCTCTTGTTGAGAATCTCGGTCGCCGAGCCGATGAGCCGGCGCAGGATGCTCTTTTCCTTAATGATCTTGGCGTAATAGGCGATGTTGGCCGCCGAGGCGACATTGTCCACCAGCGAGGCGAGATAGGCCGTTCCCCCCACCTGCTCCATCCGCTTCTGATCCTTGAGGATGTTGCTCAGCGTGATCAGATCGCACGGTTCGTTCCGGTTGGAGAGCTCGATGACGGCGGCAAAGATCTTCCGGTGCGCATCGCTGTAGAAGTCGGACTGATCCAACACCTCCAGAACGGTGTTCAGGGCCAGATTGTCCAGCAGGATTCCCCCCAGAACGGATTGCTCCGCATCGAGGTTCTGGGGCGGCACCTTGTGCAGGGAGGCATCGATGTCTTTCATGGAGAAAACCTCGCAGAATACCGGTCAATGCGTTCAGGATTCCGCCACGACGACGACCTTGATCTCGGCGGTCACGCCGGCGCTGATCTTGATCCGGACAGGGAATTCGCCGAGCGCCTTGATCGGTTCATCCAGAACGACGCTCTTCTTGTCGACTTCAACCCCCTGGGCGACCAGCGCCTCTTCGATGTCCTTCGCGCCGACAGAGCCGAAGAGTTTCTGCTGTTCGCCGACACGGCGGGCGATTGTGCAGGTCACTTTACTCAGTCTGGCCGCCGTTTCTTCGGCCTGTTTCTGAACCTTCTCCGCCTGGAGCAGAATGCGATTCTTTTCATGCTCAAAGGCCTTGAGATTCCGGCTGTTCGCTTCTGCGGCGAGCCCCTTGGGAACCAAAAAATTCCGGGCATAACCATCCGCAACCTTTACCAGATCTCCCGCTTTGCCGAGAGATTCCACATTCTGCTTTAAAATGACCTTCATGTTGTTCCTCCTTGAGGTATTACGGCAACGGCTGCCGTCATCCAAATTAGGGATTATGAATGTTATCTTTGATTCCCTTGATCCGTTTTCGGAAATCGACCCACATGTCGAAAAGACCGAAGGCAATTAAAACGATGATCATATACTGCTGAACCAGGATCAGACCATAAAAGAGCAGCCGGAACATCTTGGGGACCTGCTTCTGCCGGAAGAAGAAGGCGGCAATGGCCAACCCCTGGAACAGATAGATCAGACCACTGACGATCAGGAGGTTCATCCCGACGAGGGTGATCCCTTCCATCGGGACAAACAGCATACCCCCGGCGATGATCACGATCCAGACCAGCCGTTCCGGGGCCTTCCATGCGGCCAGATCGCCGAAATCGGGAAAGGCGGCGCCACTCCTCTGAAAAAGCCGGCGTCCTGCAAGCAGGTTTACCCATACCGTGAGGACGATCCCCGATAGGCCCAGGGCAGGAAAGATCCCGGTGAAAAAAAGGGTGAGTTGGGGGGCATTTTCCCGGATCATTTGGACCTGCTCATCCGAGATATTCATCTGAGCATAGAGTTTAATATTCTCCTCGATCATCCTTGCAACATAGGTTTCAACCATCCGCCACGGGGCAATGCCGGAGCGGAAGGAATGGTAAAGAACAAAGCCTGCACCACAGCAGAACAATGCTAATGATGCAAATAGAAGCGTCTTCTCGACGGAAAAATTGCGTTTAAGAACCTCGGAGAGCAGCACGCCGGTGAACCCGATCATTAACAGAACGGAAAGATAGGCGCGATGCGCTACAAGGTCAAGGATAACGTATGCCGCCAAGAACGAAACAGCCAAGACCGTCAGGCCGCGTAACCGGCCCAGACGGGAGCTGTAATAGAGGATCGGCAGCGGGGTCAGGATCAACACGAACGGCCCGACGAAAGGAATCAGAGCCACCAAGAGAAAAGTGAACGTGAGGATCGCGCCGCCCTGGATCATACCGTTATCAAAATCTTTTTCTCTTTTCAAATTCCGAATCCGTCGTGTCCAATGTCCATGACAGAAAAACATTCCATCGATATTTTCAACCCGTCGCTCGGTGCAACCGCCGGACCATTCGGGGAGTATCCTTGCGAAGAGGGTAATGGTTGGATCCTGGAGTGACGATTCAGAGGAGAAAACGGTTCATCCGGTTTCCCTTCCGGCGGGGACGGGACAGCCGCGGCTTTCAAATGAGCGCCGCGGCCGTCCTGTCTTCGCTTACCCTTCGGAAACGACAAAGGGGAGCAGCGCGATTGTCCGCGCCCTTTTAATGGCCACGGTCAGTTCCCGCTGATGTTTTGCGCAGTTTCCGGTGATCCGGCGAGGCATGATCTTGCCTCTTTCCGTTGTGAAATCGCGGAGCGTCTGAGGGTCCTTGTATTCAATTTTCAGGTTCGAGTCCGTGCAGAAACGACAGAATTTCCTCCGATGGAAGAACTTTTTCTGTGGTCTCGGCCCCCTGCTGGGGCCTCTGGGTGCAGGTGTCGTCGCCATGATCAATTCCCTCCCTTCACGTCTGTCTGCGTTTCTTCCGGAACCGGCTGTTGAATCTTTGCTGCGATCGGTTCGGGACTTTGATCCGGAGCGGCGGTGGGAGGCGGTGTGGAGGCCGTTACCCTGGTCTCCTCCTTTCTTTCCGTCTTCTTTGCGGCTTCCTCGATCTCCTTTTGCAGGGTGTCGGCATCGACCGCGTTATCCTTGAGTACGGTCATGAACTTCAGAACCTTGTCATCAATCTTGAGATTTCTTTCCAGTTCATTGACCGCGGCGCTCTCACCGGCATAATCGATCAGGATGTAAAATCCCCGCGCCTGTTTTTTGATCAGGTAGGCCAGACGCCTCTTTCCCCACCGTTCGACCTTGACCAGGATGCCCTTCTGACCCGTTACGACGGCACAGTACCGGTCGATCAGGGTGGTCAGCTCATCCTCGGACAGATCGACATGGGCGATCAATATGGTTTCGTATTTCCTCAATGTTCTTTGCTCCTTTCGGCTCTATAGCCCGCACACAAATGTCCGGGCAAGGAGAGTCCCTCTGCTGAAATGAATTTGTCTTCGATAACAAGTCTCTATTTATATGGAGACCCCTACGCCATTGGTAGGCGATGTGGGACTTGAACCCACGGCCTCTGGTTCCGGAGACCAGCGCTC
>CAKKRN010000143.1 GCA_919902745.1 Syntrophaceae bacterium
CAGCGGCTTCATGACACTCCAGGAGACGGCAATATCCATGCCGAACAGTATTGGGGCAGCTCCCGATTTTCTCCCGGGGGAAATGGGTAGCTGTCACTTTTTTTATCAAAAGTCCTAACCGGACATTGCTGATTTTTAGTCTATGCTTTGAAAAAGAGGGGGTGGGGGGATTTGAGCACATTTCTCGTATCGACGACGGGGATGTTGAGGGCGGCAAAATCGATATCCCGGTATTCGTCATGCGCGGTGGAGATCAGAATGAGGTCAAAGGTGTTATCGATCTTCTGCGATTGGCGTCCGGCGTATTTCGCGTACTCCCGGGAAGGGCGGATGACCGGGATGCAAGGATCGTTGAAGCTCACCTCGGCACCGAGCTCTTCGAGCTTTTCCATCAGGCGATAGGAGGGGGATTCCCGGTCGTCATCCACGTTTGCCTTGTAGGCGAGCCCCAGGATCAGGATTTTGGATCCTCGGAGATGTTTGCCGACGGCGTTCAGGGCCTTCATCACTTTCATGACGACGTAATCGGGCATCGCGGTATTGATTTCACCCGCCAGCTCGATGAATCGCGTGTTGAATTCAAACTCGCGCGCCTTCCAGGTCAGGTAAAAGGGATCGATGGGGATGCAGTGGCCGCCCAGCCCCGGGCCGGGATAGAAGGCCTGGAAGCCGAAGGGTTTTGTCTTTGCAGCCTCGATCACCTCCCAGACGTCGATCTCCATCCGGTCGAAGAGCATCTTTAGTTCGTTGACCAGCGCGATGTTGACGGAACGATAGATGTTTTCGAGCAGTTTGGCCGCTTCGGCGACGCGGGGCGACGAGACAGGGATGGTTCGGTCGACGATGGCGCCATACATCGCCATCGCGGCTTCAAGGCATTCCGGGGTGTAGCCGCCGACGACCTTGGGGATCGTGCGCAAACCGAAATCCTTGTTGTTGGGGTCTTCCCGTTCCGGCGAAAACGCCAGATGGAAGTCCCTCCCGGCGATGAGGCCGTCCTTTTCAAGAATCGCCCGGACATCCTGGTCGGTCGTTCCGGGATAAGTGGTGGATTCGAGGACGACAAGCTGGCCCTTGCGCAGATATTTCCCGATGGTTTGCGCCGTATTGAATACATAGCGCATGTCCGGTTCCCGGTTTTTGTTCAGCGGTGTGGGAACGCAGATGATGATGCAGTCCATCTCTTGCAGCAGAGAGAAATCCGTCGTCGGCGAAAAGGGGGGACAAGAAATTGCCGCCAGCATGGCCGAGTCGATATGCCGGATGTAGCTCTTTCCCTGGCGGAGCATAGATACCTTCTCGGCATCCAAGTCAAAACCGGTGACGCTGAATCCCGCACGGCAAAATTCAATCACCAGCGGGAGCCCGACATATCCCAGGCCAAGAACGCCGATCCGGGCGGATCTGGAATCGATTTTAGCTAACAAGTCCATAGTTTCCTGACCCCTAAAACCTCCTTTTTACACGTGATTCACGTGTAGCATGGCAGGAAGGGAAAAATCAACCGTAAATCTGAAATGAAAAGCATGATCTGAACTCATTGGTCAACGACAAATTATGGGAAAATAGGTTTCTGTCCCTATTTAAATCCGGCGTTGCGGTAGTCTCGGGAAAGGGCGTCTTTTTTCAGGTAGGTATCAGTGTTGCGGCCGATGTAGTCGAAGAGGGTGTTGAAGTGGTCGATATCCTGCGCGACGTCGCGCGTCCAGGGGGAGACGCCGAACCCGTAAGAGGTCTTGGAATCCGTCCCGCCGAAGAGCCTGAGCGGGATCGTTACCGAGACCCCCTTGTCGTGGTAGCCACGGTTGAAGTTGTCCGTGAAGAGGTCCGTATTGGTCTCGCTGTACCAGGCCGACAGAACCACGCCGTTGAAAAATTTTGATAGCGTTATGCGCGTCCCCCGGTCGCCCGCCAGAAACTGCCCCATCTTCAGATCGATCGCCGCCTCCACCTCCGGGAGGTTCAGGCGCGTGTTGACGAAAGCCGTCTCATAGCGGTCCCTGAAGTCGTTCTCCTTGAGCCCCAGCGCCCGGTCCGGGTCCCGCTTCTTCACGACGCTGCCGGAGAGCCCCAGCATCAGCCGCCCGCCGAAGAACGGCCTCGCCACCTCCGCGTCGATCCCCGCGAACTGCACCTCCAGCAGCCCCGCCGCCAAGCGCCCGTAGATCTGCCACGGAAATTTTTCGATCTGATCGAGCATCAGCACCCCCAGCACCTCCTTGTTCTGCTGGTAGGGGACGAGGTCGGTCCGCACCGCCGTCGCCGGGGGCGCATTGGACGACGAGACCGTGTTGAAAGGGTACCACTCGAGGCCCGTCACGAAGGTCCCGCCCGACCAGGGATAGAGGCTCACCCACCCCCGCATGCCGAAGCGGTACTTGAAGAACCCCGACGGGTCGTTGAGGAACATCCGGAACGACGGCCTGATCCCGTAATCCCACCACTCCCGGTTGAGCTTCTTCCCCGGCAGCCC
>CAKKRN010000144.1 GCA_919902745.1 Syntrophaceae bacterium
CTCAGGCGTGCGATTCGTCCCAGTTCCTGCCGGCCGCGACCTCCACACGGAGGGGCACGTTCAGCTTCAGCACCCCCTCCATCTCCTCGCGGACGAGGGCCATCAGAACTTCCCTTTCGGAAACGGGCGCCTCGAAAACGAGTTCGTCGTGGACCTGCATGATCATCGCGGCCGAAAGTCCCTCTTCCGTGAGACGCCGGAAAATCCGGACCATGGCGACCTTGATCAGATCCGCCGCCGTCCCCTGGATGGGGGCGTTGATCGCCATCCGCTCGGCAAACTGCCGGACGGCGGCCTGGGGGCTCATGATCTCCGGCAGGTACCTCCGCCGCCGGAGAAGCGTCGTCACGTACCCGTCCCGCCTCGCCTGCGCGAGGAGCCCGTCGAGATATTCCCGGACCCTCGCATATTTCTGGAAATAGCCGTCGATGTAGGCCTGGGCAAGCTTCTGCGTGATCCCGAGCTCCTTCGCGAGGCCGAAGGCGCTCATCCCGTAGAGGACGCCGAAATTGATCACCTTCGCCTGCCGCCGCATGTCGGGGTTGACCATCTCGGGGAAGACGCCGAAGAGGTCGGAGGCGGTCCGGCTGTGGATGTCCTCGCCGGTGGCGAAGGCTTCGATCAGGGTCTCGTCTCCGGAGAGATGCGCCAGCACCCGCAGTTCGATCTGGGAGTAGTCGGCGGAGACGATCTCCCAGCCGGCGGGCGCGATGAAGGCCTGGCGGATCCGCTTTCCCTCGAGGGTCCGGATCGGGATGTTCTGGAGATTCGGGTTGCTGCTGGAGAGCCTCCCTGTCGCCGTGACGGTCTGATTGTAGGTGGTGTGGACCCGCCCCGTCCGGGGGTGAACCAGTTCCGGCAGCGCGTCGATGTAGGTCGATTTGAGCTTGGCCATCCCGCGGTAGGCGAGAATCTCCGCGGGAAGCTCGTGGCCCTGTGCGAGGGCAGTCAGCACATCCACGTCCGTGGAGTACCCCTCCTTGGTCTTCCGGCCCCGCGGCAGACCCAGTTTTTCGAAGAGGACGACCTGCAGCTGTTTGGGAGAGCTGATGTTGAATTTTTCCCCCGCCAGCCGGTGGATCTTCTCCTCCGAGAGGGCAAGGAGCTGCTCAATCTCCAGCGACATCGACCGGAGGAGAGGAAGGTCCAGCAGAACCCCCTTCTGTTCCATCGCGGCGAGAACCGCGACGAGCGGCGTCTCCACGCCATCGAGAAGCTCCCTCATCCCTGCCGCGGCAATCTTCCCGGACAGATCCGCGGCCAGCGACATCACGGCGTCGGCGCGCCGGCCGGCGTAGTCCGCCGCCTTCTCCACGGAAATGGAGGCAAACGGCACGGCCTTCGCACCGCTCCCCACGAGCTCCTTCACGGAAGGCGTCCGGCGACCGAGGTGATCCAGCACCGTGTCGGCGAGCTCAAAGCTGTGTTTCGCGGGATTGAGGAGGTAGGAGGCGACCATCGTGTCGCAGCCGAGGCCCCGGAGGGGAATGCTACACTGGGAAAGCACGATGAGGGCGGTTTTGAGATCCTGGCCATGTTTTGGGATGGCCGGATCGGCAAGGAATGGCGAGAGGAGCGTGAGGACCGTGCCGGCGGGAAGCCGCGGCGCGCCTTCCTCATGGGCGATGGGGATGTAGAACCCTTCGCCCGGCGCGGGCGAGATGGCCAAGCCGATGAGAGAGGCCGACATCGCCTCCGGCGAGGAGAGGAGCGGCTCCAGCGAAAACTCACGGCCCTGCCGCAGTCTTGACGCAAGCGCAGCCAGCTCCTCCGACGTCCGGCAGATCCGGTAGTCGCCGGCGTTCTCTTCTCCCCGGATCTTCAGATCCTGGAGCAGCGACGAGAATTCAAACTCCCGGAAGAGCGACATCAGAAGTTCCTGGTCCGGCGCCCGCCGCCGGCAGGCCTCCGGATCGAAATCGAACGCCGCGTCCGTCCGGATCTGCGCCAGGTCGCGGCTGAGCCTCGCCTGATCGACGTTCGC
>CAKKRN010000145.1 GCA_919902745.1 Syntrophaceae bacterium
GTTTAATTAGGGACAGAGCCCCTATTAATTCCGGAATTAATAGGGGCTCTGTCCCTAATTAAACTCCGAAAATAGGCGATGGTCTTCTCCAGTCCTTCGGCAAGCCGGATCCTGGGTTCCCAGCCCAATTTTTCGCGGGCCAGGGTAATGTCCGGCCGCCGCTGAATCGGATCGTCCTGGGGGAGGGGGTTGAAGATGATCCGTGAGGAGGAACCCGTCATCCGGATCAAGGTTTCCGCCAGTTGCAGGATGGTGAATTCCTGGGGGTTGCCGATGTTGATGGGGCCGGTGAACCCTTCCGGGGAATTCATCATCCGGATCAATCCCTCGATCAGATCGTCCACATAACAGAAGGAGCGGGTCTGAGAACCGTCGCCGTAGACGGTGATATCTTCCCCCTTCAGGGCCTGTACGATAAAGTTGCTGACGACTCGTCCGTCATGAACCGCCATCCGCGGGCCGTAGGTATTGAAGATCCGGACGATCTTCACATCCACATGGTTCTGGCGATGGTAATCCATCATCAGGCATTCGGCGGCCCGCTTCCCCTCGTCGTAGCAGCTTCGGATCCCGATCGGGTTGACGCGGCCCCAGTAGCCCTCCTGTTGCGGATGGACCTCCGGATCGCCGTAGACCTCCGATGTGGAGGCCTGGAGGATCCGGGCCTTCACCCGCTTGGCCAGCCCCAGCGTGTTGATGGCGCCCATGACGCTGGTCTTGATCGTCTTGATCGGGTTGTGCTGGTAATGAACGGGGGATGCCGGACAGGCCAAGTTGTAGATCTGATCGACTTCGAGGTAGATCGGGTTGATGATGTCGTGACGGATGCATTCAAAATGGGGATTTCCCAGCAGATGGCGGATGTTGTCCTTGCTGCCGGTGTAAAAATTATCGAGGCAAAGGAGCTCCTCTCCCTCTGCGAGAAGCCTCTCGCAGAGGTGCGATCCGAGAAAGCCGGCGCCGCCGGTGATCAGAATCCGTTTCATGTCGTCTATCCCTCAAAAGAGAAAATGAATCAATTGGATGCTTGCATCCGCTGCATGCCGTTGTCCGGGGGGCTTTGTTTTTCTGGCATTTCCCCCGTTACGCTGTTATAAACCACAGAGCGATTTTATCTGTCAATCAAATTATCGTTCTTGCAACCCATTTTCGCGGGAATGAACACGGTTTATGAGAAAAAACCTTCATCAGCATGGGGAGGGCGGTCGGAAGAAAGGGGCCGGTGAGGATCTGCCGATCACGGAAGAACCGTTCAACCCGCCGGCACGGGGGAGATCTGAAACGGCGGGGACGCTTTATGTGGTGGCGACCCCGATCGGAAACCTGGAAGATATTACGCTGCGGGCGATCCGGATTCTGAGGGAGGTTCGTCTGATCGCGGCCGAGGATACCCGACGGACACGGATTCTTCTTGCGAAGTATGGGATTTCCACGCCGCTGACCAGTCTCTATGACCAGAATGAGGCGGAAAAAAGCGGGCTTCTGATCGCGAGATTGCTCAAGGGGGAGGATGTGGCCTATGTCTCGGATGCGGGAACCCCGGGGATTTCCGATCCCGGTTACATCCTGGTCCGGGAAGCCGTTTCCCTCGGGATACGGGTGGCGCCGGTCCCCGGGGCGTCGGCCCTGATCGCCGCGCTCAGCGTCTCCGGTCTGCCGATGGACAGCTTCCTGTTCCTGGGTTTTCTGCCGTCCAAATCGACGCGGCGGAGGCAGTTGCTGACCTCGCTGCGGGAGGAGAAAAGGACGCTCATCTTTTACGAATCACCGCATCGGCTTCTTGCGTCGATGAACGATATTGCGGAGCTGTTGGGCGACCGGGAGGTTGTTGTGTCGCGGGAGATGACCAAGGTCTATGAGGAGTTTCTGCGCGGGCCGGCGGGCGATGTTCTCAACGGATTGGCAAATAGGACGATCCGGGGGGAGGTGACCCTGATCGTTGCGGGCCGATCCGGGGAGGCCCCGGAGTGTTCCGATGCGGAGATTACCCGGCGTTGCGAGCAACTGCGGAGGGAAGGAGGCGAAGAACCCTCCCGACGGGATATGGCGGAGCGGATTGCGCAGGAAACCGGGGTTTCGCGAAGGCGCATCTACAAACTCTTACTATTTCCTTGAACTGGCGTCAGAGCTGTGATAACGGACAGCGATAAAATGGAGACCCGCGGACAAGGACCAATCCGCTACAGATCCTAAAGCGAGGGGGGAACGGACGTGGCAGAAGGTTTATCCGGAGAGGACAGGGACCGGGTCATGATGATCGAGGGGCGTGTGCTGAAACCGGAAGACAGGATCCATGACCTTGTCGATATCCTCGACACCGTATCCGGATTCCGGGAAGAAGATCCCCGAGAGCGGAGGGACGGACCCGAAATCATCTATGATCTCGTTGATGTCGTCGAGCGAAAACCGAGAATGGCGCTCGTCGATACGGGACTGCATGACGAGATCATGAAGCGGGCCCAGGAGATTGCGGAAAAGGTTGCCCGGGAGATCATCCCCGATATTGCCGAGCGCGTTATCCGCGAGGAGATCGAAAAACTGAAAAAAACCGTATGAGGGGTTTCGCGCAATGAAAACCAAAACCCTGTTTCTGATAGCGTTTTTGTTCTTTTGTGGTTTCCCTCCGGCGGAAGCGAAACGGGCCGCAACGCTGGATATCGGGAAGGGTTCGGCCACGGTCAGTTTTCTGAAAGGTTCCGCCGAAATCCTTGAGCTGGGGAAGGGGCCTTGGACCTCCCTGAAACTCAATGATGCGCTGGAGGAGGGCGATCATGTGCGTACGAAGGAAGGGGCGCAGATGGAACTGGTTCTGACCGACAACAGCCGCCTGCGTTTTGCCGGCGATTCCGAATTCAAGGTGGTCCGGATGGAGGCCGGCGGTCCCTCGGCCCCAAGGGATGTCAACGTCCACGTCACCCTCGGGAAGGCATGGGCCAACGTCGCGAAAACGATCGGGACGAAAGGGAACTTTGCAATCGCCTGTGATCAGGCGGTTGCCGGGGTCCGGGGGACGGTCTATCGGATGAATATCGATGCGGACCGCTCGGCCCTGGTCCGGGTTTATGACGGGACGGTTCACGTCACCGGCGGCGGAAAGGCCGTGGAGACGCCGAAACCGATCGGGCCGCCCACCCGGATTTCCGGACCGACACCGATCCCCGGTCCGCACAAGGTGAGCATGGAAGAGTGGACGGTCATCATCAAGGCGATGCAGCAGGTGAGGGTCGGTGCGGACGGGGTTCCGGAGAAACCGCGGGATTTCACGGAAAAGGAAGACCGCGATGAATGGGTGGAGTGGAATAAGGCAAGGGATCGAGAAATCTGATTCCGGCAGGTTACGTTGAAGCATGAATATCCCGAATTTTATCACGCTGCTGAGAATCATTCTCGTACCGGTCGTCGTCATCCTGCTCATCCAGGGCTTATTCCTCAAGGCGCTGATCGTGTTTATCGTCGCGGGCCTTTCCGACGCCCTTGATGGATTCCTCGCGCGGGTCCTGAACCAGCAGACCGCGCTCGGGGCCTATCTGGATCCGATAGCCGACAAGGCGCTCCTGGCCAGCACCTTTGTAACACTTTCGGTCCTGCACGTCATTCCCGGATGGCTCACGGTGATCGTCATCAGCCGTGATTTCATCATTCTGCTCGGGATCTCCGTTCTGTCCATCATGTCGTTTTCCGTGGAAATCCGCCCGTTGTTCATCAGCAAGATCACGACGGCCTTGCAGTTGACCACGGTTTTGCTGGCGCTTTTCGCCCGCTGTCTGCCGGAGGGGGTCCCTCAGATGTGGCTCCAGACCCTCTACTGGGTGACTGCCCTCTTTACCATTGTTTCCGGTTTGCAATACATGTCGAGGGGTCTGAAGCTCATCAATCAAGATACAAAAAAGTGATATTTGCCTTGACATCACTGTATTTTCTTGTTAGTTAAATCGCCCTCTCCGATGGGAGAGTCATCCGGAGGCACGTAGCTCAGGGGGAGAGCGCCATCCTGACGCGGTGGATGTCCAGGGTTCAAATCCCTGCGTGCCTACCATTTTAGTAATCACGCTGCCTTCCCAGGCAGAAGGCGGGGTGTGTTGTACCGTAATGGCGTACGCGGCGGGGGCGGGTCTTGATGAGGGCATCATCGCATAGTGCTGATGCCCTTTCTTCATAGGAAGCTTAAAGATGACAGCACAGATAAAGATAACCCTGAAGGGTGGAAAAGAGGCTTTTTATCCGGCCGGAATCACCGTGAAGGAGACCATCGCGGAACCGGGCGGGGGGAAACTCCCTTCCGCGGTGGCGGCGAAGGTGAACGGCGTGACGGTTGACCTGAGTCATACGCTGACCGGAGATGCCATAGTCGAGCCGCTGGCCGCGGCCTCACCGGAGGGGCTCTCGATCCTGCGGCACAGCATGGCCCATGTCATGGCCCAGGCGGTTCAGGGCTCCTTCGCCGACGTTCAGGTGAGCATCGGCCCTTCCATTGAGGACGGATTTTACTATGATTTTGAGTACGCAGCGGGTTTTACCCCGCAGGACCTCGATAAAATCGAATCCCGGATGCGGGAGATTGCAGCGGCCGATTACCCTTTCGAACGCCGTGAGGTGGGTCGCGAAGAGGCCGTCGACCTCTTCCGGCGAAAGGGAGAAAATTACAAGGTCGAGCTGCTGAACGACCTGCCCGCGGAGGTGAAGACGGTTACCCTATACACTCAGAACGGCTACGTCGATCTCTGCCGCGGACCCCATCTCCCATCGACGGGGATGATCCGCGCGTTCAAGCTCCTCAACGTGGCCGGCGCCTACTGGCGGGGGGACGAGCGCAACAAAATGCTCCAGCGCATCTATGGGACCGGCTTCGCGACGCAGGAGGCGCTCGATGAACATCTGCGGCTTCTGGAAGAGGCGAAGAAGAGGGACCACCGCCGTCTCGGCCGGGAATTGGATCTTTTCCAGCTCAACGACGAGGCGGGTCCCGGGCTGGTCATCTGGCACCCCAAAGGCGCCTTGCTGCGGACGATCATCGAGGAGTGGGAGAGAAACGAACACCTCAAACGGGGGTATGACCTCGTCATCGGACCCCAGATCCTGAAGGTGGACCTCTGGAAGCGGTCCGGTCATTTCGATCATTACCGGGAGAACATGTACTTCACTGAGGTGGATGAGCAGACCTACGGGATCAAACCCATGAACTGCCTCTCCCATATGCTGATCTACAAGTCGAAGATTCGCTCGTACCGCGACCTGCCGCTGCGCTATTTTGAACTGGGAACGGTTCACCGCCATGAGAAGGCGGGGGTGCTGCACGGCCTCATGCGGGTGCGCCAGTTTACCCAGGATGACGCCCATATCCTCTGCACGCCGGAGCAGCTCAACGGCGAGATCCGGGCGATCGCCGATTTCGTCGGCTACGCAATGGGAATTTTCGGCTTCGAATATGAGGTTGAGCTCAGCACGAGACCGGATAATTCCATCGGCTCCGATCAGGATTGGGAGCTCGCCACCCGCGCCCTCGAAGGCGCCCTCCGGGACAACGGCATGACCTACGAGGTCAACGAAGGGGACGGCGCCTTCTACGGGCCGAAGATCGACTTCAAGCTGAAGGACGCGCTGAAGCGTAAATGGCAGTGTGCAACCATCCAGTGCGATTTCACGCTGCCGGAACGGTTTGACCTGAGCTACATCGGCGAGGATGGCGAGAAGCACCGCCCGGTCATGCTCCACCGGGTGATCCTGGGCGCCATTGAACGTTTCGTGGGGGTGCTCATCGAGCATCATGCCGGTGCGTTTCCGCTCTGGTTGTCGCCGGTCCAGGCCGTGCTGGTCACCGTGACGGAGAAGCATATCCCCTGGGGTGAGGAGGTCCGGAAGCGTCTCCTCGATGCGGGGATCCGGGTGGAGGGAGATTTCCGGAACGAAAAATTGGGCTACAAGATCCGGGAGGCGCAGATGCAGAAGACGCCTTTCATGCTCGTGATCGGCGATCGGGAAATGACCTCCGGCCAAGTTTCTCCGAGGCGGCGGGACGGGCAGAATCTCGGCTCCATCGATGTGGAGGCGTTCATCGCCCTTGCCCGTGAACAGTGTGCACAATATCGATAGTTTATTTGACTTCTGGAGGTGACCCATCGCAAAGGATTTGAGGATCAATCGAGAGATCAGGGCCGTGTCGGTCAGGGTGATCGATATGGAGGGGCAACAGTTGGGGGTCATTTCCCTGACGGAAGCCCTGGCGGAAGCGGCCAAGGCAGGTCTCGATCTGGTGGAGGTATCGCCCACGGCCGCACCGCCGGTCTGCCGGATCATGGATTACGGCAAGTTCCGCTACCAGCAGAGCAAGAAGGTTCAGGTCTCCAAGAAAAGCCAGACCGTCATCCAGGTGAAGGAGATCCGCCTGAGGCCCAAGACGGAGGAGCATGACCTTGAGGTCAAGGTCAAGCACGTGAGGAAGTTTCTGGAGCAGCACAACAAGGTGAAGATCTCCATGATGTTCCGGGGGCGTGAGATCGCATATACCGATATCGGCCGGAAGATCATGGAGGATATCAAGAATACCCTCGCCGACGGCTGTGTGATCGATCAGCAGCCGAAACTGGAAGGGAGAAACATGATCATGATCCTCTCGCCGAAGAAGTGATGGGATCGGTCATGATGGTGTAACGAGTAACGAGTAACGGGTGACGAGTGACAAGTGACGAGAGATGTAGGGTGCGTTAGGCGGAAGCCGTAACGCACCAATAAAAGGAGCGGTGCGTCAAGACGCACCCTACGCCAGCGGAGGGCTCAGTATCTTAACAAAAGGGGTGATGGAATGCCAAAGATTAAGACACATCGGGGTGCGGCGAAGCGATTTTCCCTGACGGGAACGGGAAAGATCAAGAGGAGCAGGGCCAATACCAGCCATATCCTGACGCCGAAAACGACGAAAAGGAAGAGAAACCTGAGAAAATCGACCATTCTTGACAAAACCAATGAAAAGGCGATCCGGAAACTGATTCCGTATCTGTGAGGGGTGAAGAGTGAGGGGTGA
>CAKKRN010000146.1:0-1632 GCA_919902745.1 Syntrophaceae bacterium
CCGCGGGATTGATCGACATGATCTTGTGGTCGAAATCGATCCGGCACACCTCGTCGTACGGGAAGACATCCTTCTGGAGATTCGGCTCCGCGACATCCTTGAGATCGAACTTCCAGAACTGCGTATGCTCGTGATCCAGAACCTTCTTGTCCTTGTTCCATTTTGCCATGGCTTCCGCTCCCCCTCTTCAGCGGATTTGTTTCATGAAATTTACGTCACGATCTTCAGTGAGAGCTCCATGAGTTGCTCCACGCTGACCCGCGACGGCGCCTCCGTCAGCAAGCAGGTGGCCTTCTGGGTCTTGGGGAAGGCGATCACGTCCCGGATCGACTCTGCCCCCGTCATCAGCATGACGAGCCGGTCGAGGCCGAAGGCGATCCCGCCGTGCGGCGGCGTCCCGTATTCCAGCGCGTCCAGCAGGAAGCCGAATTTGCTCCGGGCCTCCTCTTCACCGAGGCCCAGGGCCTTGAAAATCAGCGCCTGAATCTCTCTCCGGTGGATCCGGATGCTGCCGCCGCCGATCTCGGAGCCGTTCAGGACCAGGTCATAGGCCCGGGCATGGACCCTGCCCGGATCCGTCTCGATCAGCGGAACTTCATCGAGGACCGGCGATGTGAAGGGATGGTGCGTCGAGACGAACCGCTTCTCCGTTTCGCTGTACTCGAAGAGCGGAAATTCCGTCACCCAGGTGAAGGCGAGTTCCTTGGGATCGATCAGACCGAGCCTCTTCGCCAAGTGGATCCGGAGGTTTCCCAGCGCGTCGCGGACGATATGGGGCGAATCGGCGACAAAGAGGATCACGGCGCCTTCGCGGGCCTCCATTCTCTCATTGATTGCAGAAACTTCTGCCGGCGTAAGGAATTTGAAAATCGGCGATGTCCAGCCGTCCGGATTGACCCTGGCCCATGCAAGACCCTTCGCCCCATATTGGGCGACGAAATCCTTCAGATAGTCAAGGTCCTTCCGGGAGAGGCCTTTGCCGTCGTCGACCTTGATCGCCCGGATCACGCCGCCGGCGGCCGCGATCTCGGAGAAGAGTTTGAATCCCGATCCTTTCAGAATGTCCGTCAGTTCCCGGAGCTCGAGGCCGAAACGGATGTCGGGGTTGTCTTTCCCGAAGCGACCGATCGCGTCCCGGTAAGAAATCCGAGGGAAGGGGAGGGTGAGCTCCCGGCAGAGACAGGTCCTGAAGAGGTGGGCGATCATTCCCTCCATGATCCGGATCACATCCTCTTCGGTGATAAAGGACATTTCCACGTCGATCTGCGTGAATTCAGGCTGGCGGTCCGCTCGGAGGTCCTCGTCGCGGAAGCACTTAACGATCTGAAAATAACGGTCAAAACCGGAAACCATCAACAACTGCTTGAAGATCTGCGGGGATTGCGGAAGGGCGTAGAACATCCCCTGGTTGACCCGGCTGGGGACCAGGTAGTCCCGAGCGCCTTCCGGCGTGCTCTTCGTCAGGAAAGGGGTTTCGATCTCAATAAAGCCTTCGCGGTGAAGGTAATCCCGTGTCGCCGCGGCGACACGGCTCCGCAGAATCAGGTTCTGCTGGATCTCGGGACGCCGGAGGTCGAGGTAGCGGTATTTGAGTCGAACGTTCTCGGAGATCTCCGCCGTGCCATCCAGCAC
>CAKKRN010000146.1:1732-6151 GCA_919902745.1 Syntrophaceae bacterium
TACCTCGCTAATTCTGTAATGGTTTCTTCCAGACGGTCCAGGCCGACCTCCGTCTGGGTGCTCGAAAGCATGTTTCGGAGCAGGGCCTTGTTCTCGGCGATCTCCCGTTCGCCGAGAATCAGCGTATAGGCGCTTTTCAACTTGTCCGCCCGTTTCATTTGACTCTTGAGACTCCGGCCGGCATGGTCCATCTCCACATGGATTCCCTTCATCCGCAGACCGTTGCATAGAAAAAAGGCCTTTTCCAGGGCCGCTTCGCCGAGGGTTGCGATAAAAAGGAGGGGGCCTTGGAGAAGAGCGTCCGCATCGGCTTCCGGGAGCATGGCGGCCAGCCTCTCAATACCGATAGCAAAGCCGATGCCGGAAATATCGGGGCCGCCGAGATCCCGGACGAGATGGTCGTAACGTCCGCCGCCGACGACGGCATTTTGGGCGCCCAGAAATTCGGTAGTCACTTCGAAGGTGGTCCGGGTGTAGTAGTCGAGCCCCCGGACCATTTTTGCATTCAGATGAAAGGGGAGATCGAAGAGGCGCAGCGACGCCTGGACCTTCTCGAAGTGGTCCCGGCATCCGGCGCAGAGAAAATCGGGCAGAAGCGGGGCCCGCGAGATGATCGCGGCGCAGGTTTCCACCTTGCAGTCGAAAACGCGGAGCGGATTGGTTCCGATCCTTCGGCGGCAGTCGCCGCAGAGCTCCTCTTCGCGGCCGCGCAGAAACGAGAGGATCGCCTCGCGAAAGGCGGGCCGGCACGCGGCGCAGCCGAGGGAATTGATCTCCAGAGTCAGCTTCCGAAGCCCGAGTTTTTCCAGAAAGTGGAGCAGCATCAGGATCAGCTCCGCATCGGTGCGCGGGTCATCCGGGCCGAGGATCTCGGTGTCGATCTGATGGAACTGTCGGTAACGCCCCTTCTGCGGCCTCTCGCGCCGGAACATGGGGCCGATGGTGTAGAGCTTCGTGACCGTTTCGGCGGCATGGAGGGTGTGTTCCAGGTAGGCGCGGATGACGGACGCCGTCGCCTCCGGCCGGAGCGTCAGGGATTCTTCGCCGCGGTCGAGGAAGGTGTACATCTCTTTTTCAACGATATCGGTTGATTCCCCGATTCCACGGCAGAAGAGCTCCGTCTTTTCGAGCAGCGGAATGCGGATTTCCCGGAACCCGAAGGCGCAAAAGACCTCATGGGCGGTCGCTTCGATATGCCGCCACTTGTCCGTCTCCGGAGGAAGGATATCCTTGAAACCCTTGACGGCGGTGATGATCTCCATCGTTTAAAACCTCTCCCGATTTTCTGAATTTAAGGGTGATTCTGATAGCATAACGATGCGATAAACGCAACAGAAATGACGAGAAATAATCCGGAACCGGATAATCGATTCTGCTACCCTTATTTTGTGCGTGATCAGGGATTTCCGGGGTTGAAAACGTCGACGGCGAGTTTCCGGCCGTCCGTGGTGATCGTGACGGCGCCGTTGCGATCCGTCCGATAGACCTGCGCCTGGACCGCTTCGTACCGCCGGAGCACATCCGGGTGGGGAAAACCGAAGACGTTTCCCGCGCCGCAACTGACCACGGCGATTTGCGGTTTTACCTTTTCAATAAAGGGGGTGCTGCTGGAGCGGTAGCTCCCGTGATGCGGAATGAAGATCACATCGCTGTGCAGGTCGACCCCGTCATGAACCAGACGATTCTCGACGCTCTCCGAGATATCCGCCGGCAGCAGAAAACACCGCTCGCCGAAAGAGAGTTTCAGCGCGAGGGAACGGTCGTTGGTTGTATCATAAAGGAGGGCGGCGGACTTTGCGACAGAGGGCGGACGGACAGGGGGGTTCTTCTTTGCCGTATCGTCGTCATCAGGCCGAATGGCAGGGGCATCCGCCATTTCCTTTTTGCTGGCATTTCCCTCCGGATTCAGAAAATGGATTCCGACCCCGGAAACATCCATCGCCGGCGTCCTGTCCGACAGGGTCCGCAGAACAATCCCTTTTTCCCGGATGATCCGACGGAAGGAAAGGTAAAGCTCCGTATCCGACGTATCGCCATTGGTCCACACCTCCCGGACATGAAAATTCTCCAGGATGAACAGGAGCCCCTGCAGGTGGTCCGGATGGGGATGGGTCAGGACCACCGTATCGATCCGGGAGATCCGCTCATGCCAGAGGTAGGGGGCCAGCACAAATTTCCCAAGATCGAAGCTGTCGTCGAAGAAGCCGCCGCCGTCCACAAGTATCTTTTTCCCGCCGGGAAGCCGTATCAGGATGCTGTTCCCCTGACCGACATCCACGGCGGTCAGCGAAAGTCGCCCTTGTTGAATTCCCCGGATATAAAGATGGACGCCGTCGATGCTGAAAAAAAGGACGAGGATGACCGGAATCGCCTTCATCAGCAGGGGTATTTTCAGAGCGGTTTTGGAGTTCCGGCGCGTTGCGAACCATTTCAACAGCAGACCGCCCCAGAGCAGCAGAAGATAAAAGGCGGCAATTTCCGGCAAGGTGGGCGTCGAAACATAAACAGAGGCCCAGGGCAGGGCCGCCAGACGGTCAATGAAGAAAAGAGAAATTTGAACGAGAAGTTCAGACAATCGGATGACCCCGTCGGCAAGTGTGGTCGAGAGCGGTACGGCCAGGATGATGGCCAGACAAACCGGGATCGCCAGCACGCCGAGGATCGGAACACAGACGAGGTTTGCTACAAGGGTGATCAGCGAAAGCCGGTTAAAGTAGAGAAGGATCAGCGGCAGTGTGCCAAGCGTTGCGCTCAGCGAGGCGAGGAAGAAGATCACGATGCCCCGCAAAGCTTTATTTATCTGCTGGAGAGTCCATTGCCGCGTCAAGCCGGCAGCCACTCTCGGTGGAGGGGAAGACATGAGGGCGAGCCACTTCGGCATGAAAAAGATGAGCGCTGCCACCGCGGCGAACGAGAGCTGAAAAGAGATGTCGAACAGCGAATAGGGGGTGAGGATCAGGATCAGAAAAGCGGCCAGCGAAAGGGTGTTGTAAAGATCGCCTTCACGGTTGAGGAGAATGGCGCACAGAAAGACCGCGACCATGATCGAGGCCCGGACAACCGAAATGCCCGCTCCGGCAATAAATGTGTAGAGGATGACGACGAAGATTGCAAAAAACATCGAGAGCCTGGCTACATTCCATTTCAGCAGCAGGTATTCCGTTTTCAGGCACAAACGTGCCAGAAAAAGGGAAAATACCGCAACGATGCCGATATTGAACCCGGAGATGGCGATAATGTGCGTGGTGCCCGTCCGATTGAACTTTTCCATGACCTCTCTCGGGATCTCCTTCTGATCGCCGAGGATCATCGCCTGAATGATCTTTCCCTCCGTTCCCGGCGCCTTTTCCAGAATGGTATTGCGGATAAGGTCGCGAAAATGCTCAAGCCGCGTCCGGAGGGGATTGCCTCTCTCCCTGCGCAGAACGACAAATGCCGTGGTGTCTTTGATGAACCCCCTCACCAGAATTCCACGGAAAAGGAGATATTTTTCGTAATCGAAACCGCCTTGGTTCTGGAAATTCCGGGGGGTTCTCAACCGGGCATGGAAACGGATGAAATCTCCGTAGCGGAAAGGGTAGGGCTCGCGGATGTTCAGCAGCACGCGTCCAGAAACCGGAAGATAGCTTCCGTCACGCAGGATCGAGGAGACGGAAACCACCAGCTCCGTTTTCTCAGGTGATACTTGAGGGTTCTCGCAGATCATCCCTTCGACACTGAGCTTTTTATCGCCGACAAAACGCAGGATATGGTTTTCCGCGATCGGGGGATGAAGGTAGAGATTCATCGCGAGAATGCCGAGAAGAAAGATGGAGAGGAGCAGCAAGAAATAGAAATGGATCTGTCTGCGCTTTATCCATACCCGAGACAGCAGGATCAGGGTCAGCGCAATCAGCAGAGAGAGCCAAACGGGAAGGTCGGAAATCCGGAAAAGGTTTCCGCAGGAGATGCCCGCCATGAGTGCCGCAGTTAGAGGGAGAAACGGTCTGGTCATCACTGTAAGCCCTTATCCGAGAGCAGGTTTTTAAGGAAGGTCGGCGATGGAACAAAACTTAAAATGCCGCGGACTGTAATCATAGAAAGAAAGCGCTCGCCTGTCAATAGAAACCCTCCTGCAGGGAAGGGTTTCAAAAACAGAGGAATAGCCGTGGTTTCAGGATGGGCGTTTTGCATCCCTGATGAACGGTGTTGACTTTTTCCCGGACTGAAAGTAGCCTGTCGGCGACTTTGCTGCGACGCTTTCCACAAATCTAAAACCGATAGAGAGTCCAAATGACTCCAAAACCGCTTTTGCCCGATAACTTGACATCCCGACTCCGCTGGCTGATGCTTTCGAGGGTGGCCATCGTCACCTTCCTGCTCGGGATTGCGACCTTCGTCGAGGTCAAAGGGATGGGGACCCTGTCGGCGATCTCCGCG
>CAKKRN010000146.1:6251-9567 GCA_919902745.1 Syntrophaceae bacterium
GTCGTCGAGCAGGAGAAAAGGACCAGGACCCTCCTTGCCGAGAAACAGAGCGCCTTCGATCAGCTCGATATTCTGCACCGAAGCATCATCGAATCGGTGGACACCGGTATCCTGAGCATCAACCCGGAGGGGCGGATCAAGTCGTTCAACCCGGCCGCCGCGGTGATTACCGGCTTTTCGTTCAAGGACGTTGAAAACCGTACCCTGGCAGAGGTCTTTCCGGACTTTCCCCCTTTCCTGAAAGAGCGGAAATCGAACGCATACAAATCGGTTGCAAAAACTCGTTTTGAAACCACATTTCATGCCGCTGACGGTCGGAACCTGATTCTCGGCGGCTCCCTGTCGTCCCTCCGTGATCCCCAGGGATTTGCGATCGGAGAGATCATCGTCTTTCAAAATTTAACGGAAATCAACGAAATGAGGGAATCTCTGGAAAAGAGCCACCGTCTCGCCTTCATCGGCGGCATGGCCGCCGGCCTTGCGCATGAGATCCGGAACCCGCTCGCCTCCATTAGCGGCTCGATTCAAATGCTCAAACAGGATATTCCTCCGACTGAAACCAATCGGAAGCTGATGCAGATCATCCTCCGCGGGAAAGATCAGTTGGAGAGTTTTCTGAAGGATTTTCTTTTGATGGCAAGACCGGCGCCCGGGGTTTGCGAGGAGATCGATGTCAGGGCGGCGATCCGGGATGTTATCGATTCCCTGCGCTGCGTCCCCGACTGGCCTGAACCCCTCCGAATCGACCTGATCATGCCGGAAGAGCCTTTGGGGATTCAAGCCAACAAGACCGAAATCCGGCAGGTTTTCTGGAATCTGATCCTCAACGCGGTTCAAGCCATGCCGGAGGGGGGTGACCTGACGGTTGAAGTCCGTGCTACCCGGAATGATGGGAGAGCCGGTGTGGAAATCAGGATTAGCGACACGGGATGTGGTATCAAGAATGAGGATCTTCGAAAGATCTTCGAGCCCTTCTATACGACACGGGATGTAGGGACGGGGCTGGGTCTGGCGGTGGTCAGCCGGATACTGGATGGCTACCGGGGGAGCATCGATATTCAATCCGAAGCGGGCAGCGGTACGACCTGTAGGATATGGTTTCCCGCACGGATTCTCACCGCGGACGGAAACCGGACCATTTCATGAGATTGGAGGGGAAGGATGGCCAAGATCCTTGTGGTGGACGATGACCAGGGGATGCGGGAATTTCTGGAGATCATGATGACCCGTGAAGGCTACCAGGTTGTCACGGCCGGCGATGCCGGCAAGGCCCTCAGCCGGTGCCGGAAAGAGACGTTCGATCTGATCATCACGGACCTGAAGATGCCGAAGATGGACGGGATCGGCTTTCTCAAGGAGGTCAAGCAGCTTTCCCCGGAAACGATGGTCATCCTGATTACAGCCTATGCCTCCGGTGAAACGGCCGTCACCGCCATGAAGGAAGGGGCCTACGATTACATCGAAAAGGATTTCGCGATCGAGGACTTGAAGAGAATCGTTCTAAATGCGCTGGCCAAGAAAGGGGTGAACCGGGACGACGCCCTCTTTCTCAAGGAAGTGGGAGATGCCTTAGGCTTCGGGAAAATGGTCGGGAACAGTCGGGAGATGGTCAAGGTCTATGCGACGATCAAGAAGGTCGCGGACACGCCCGCCAACGTACTGATCCTCGGAGAGAGCGGTACGGGCAAAGAGCTCGTTGCCAGAGCCATTCATGATAACAGTTCCCGTCGGAAGATGCCTTTCGTCGTCATCAATTGCGGAGGAATTCCCGAAAACCTTCTTGAAAGCGAGCTATTCGGTTACATCAAAGGGTCCTTTACCGGCGCCTATTCGGACAAGGCCGGGCTTTTCGAGGTCGCCCACGGGGGAACCGTATTTTTGGACGAAATTACACAGCTTCCAAGACTGCTTCAGGTCAAGCTTCTAAGGGTTGTCCAGGAAAAGACCTTCCGCCGAATCGGCGGCGCCGACGACATCCATGTCGATGTCCGCATTATTTCCGCAACAAATCAAAATCTGGCGGAGACCGTTAAAACAGGCTCCTTCAGAGAGGATCTCTATTATCGGTTGAATGTCATTCCACTTCATCTGCCGCCTCTCAGGGAGCGGAAGGAGGATATTCCGGTTCTGATAAAACACTTCATCGAAAAATATTCGCATGAATTCGGCAAGGAGATCAAGACGATCTCCGCTTATGCGCTGGAACTGCTGATGCAGTACCCATTTCCAGGGAATATCCGGGAGTTGGAGAACATCATTGAACGGAGCATCGCCCTGGAGACCTCGAACATCATCCTTCCGGAAAACCTAATCATGACAAAAGACATAGGCAATAAAGGATACTTTCCCATTTATGAGATGTCTGACATTGGCCTTGATCTCAATGATGAACTTGCAAAATTTGAGAAGCGGCTGATCGAACAGGCACTGGAAAAGGCGGGCGGTTCAAAATCCCGTGCTGCCGAACTGCTCAAAATCAGCTACGATTCTCTTCATTACCGCAGCGAGAAACTGGGGATTCATTAATCATGGCTGTTCCCCCTTTTCTTGAGAAATTGATTCCAGAGCCGATAATATTTGCTTGCGCGTTGGCCAGGGGTCTGACTTGACACCGCACGATTCAGACCGTATAGTAGCCGCCGTCGTTCGAATCGCTGACCGGGAGAATCTAAGCTGGTGAAGAGAATCCCGCATTCCGGACGAGAACAGGGGAGGGCTTGGGATAACCCGATGGTCAACTGTATGGTAATCGACGCGCCCACCGCGGAACAGAGCCGGCTGATTGCAGGGCTTTACCGCGCACAGGGATGGCGACAGGCGTGCGATGACGATAGTCCGCAATGGATTCGGAAACTGGTCGCGGGAAGTCACTGTTTCGTCGTCGCCCTGGAAGGAGAGGAGATCGTGGGAATGGGAAGGGCGATCAGCGATGGCATCAGCGACGCCTACATCCAGGATCTGACCGTCCGCAGCAACTGCCGGAATCAGGGCATCGGCGGCAAAATCCTCCGGACCATCCTGGAGCGTCTCCATGCCGACGGCCTGCGCTGGATCGGGCTCATTGCGGAACCCGGTTCATCAAACCTTTATCGCCACGCCGGCTTCCGAGAGATGCCCGCCGCTGTTCCGATGCTGATGATCCGTGAATCATGAACTTTAAACCGGTTGCCGTCGACGATTATCGGATCCTGAAGCCGTTCTTTGCCGGACATCCTTACAGTCTCTGTGTCTATTCTCCGGCCTCCCTCATCGCTTGGAGCTTCCGATCGTTCAAGGCCTATTACGCCATTGAAGAGGGGAAACTCTTCATCGCCGG
>CAKKRN010000147.1 GCA_919902745.1 Syntrophaceae bacterium
GATCGCCAAGGGGGCCAAGGCGGCCGGGGCGAAGGTGGAAACGATTTTCCTCCACGGTTTGAAGATCGCCCCCTGCAACGCTTGCTACGCCTGCCAAAAGGAGAAGAGCAAGGGCTGCGCCATCAAGGATGCAATGCAGGATCTTTATCCGAAGCTTCTTGCGGCGGACGCCTGGGTCATCGCGAGCCCCGTTTACTGGTTCACGATGTCGGCGCAGACAAAGCTCTTCATGGACCGCTGCTTCGCGCTGCTTGCCTATGGCCAGGATGTCTTCGCCGGAAAACGGATCGCCATCGCGATGAGCTACGGCGACGCCGATCCGTTCGTTTCGGGCTGTGTGAACGCGCTGCGAACCTTCCAGGACGCATTCCATTATACCGGGGCGAAGATCGTCGGGATGGTCTACGGGAGCGCGTTCGGGGCGGGGGAGATCCGGGCGAACGAGTCTCTGATGAAGGCGGCCGGGGAATTGGGAAAGAAGCTCGTATGTCCGTCACCATAAAGAACCAAAATTCCCACTGGAGGGGGTTGGAAGGCGTTTGGCGAGGGGCGGCGTCAAGCGATCCTGTCTGGTGCTTTACAAACAGATGAGGTTCATATAGGTTATTTCCCCGTGTCAAAGCCCTTTACAAGCGTAATGCATTATGTTCCGTTCATAACAAGGAGGCGTCAGATGGCCAGAAAGAAAAGCGAGAAGACCTCCCTCGGCCAGCGGATGAAGGCCGGCCGGGAGAAGATGAGGATGAGCATCGCAGACCTTGCCCTGGAGACGGGGTACCAACCGGAGATCCTCAAAGGGGTCGAAGAGGAGAGAACCGTGCCGCCCGTGTCGCTCGTTCTCCAGCTCAGCCGCGTCCTGAAGCTGAACATGGACGAGTTGGAGACGGAGGGGGAGACGCAGGCGACGAAGCGGCGCTCGAAAAGTCACAAGAAGCGTGTAGATTCATATGCTTACACATCGCTAAGCAAGCCGGGGCCGGACAAGCACCTGCGGGGTTATCTGGTCACGGTCGACGCGCACACCGAACACAAGGGGGTGGAGTTTCACCATGAAGGAGAGGAGTTCGAATTCGTCCTCAAGGGGGGGATCACCATCCAGATCGGTGACAATGTCACCCGGCTGACCCAGGGAGAGAGCATCCATTTCAATTCCGCCCTCCACCACAAGCTGAGCAACCCCAACCCGGAGGCTGCGGAACTGCTGGTTGTCATTTACGTTCCCTGAAAGGAGAATGCGATGGCTTTTCAACTGACCCCGGAGCAGGAGATGATCCGGCTGATGGCGCGCGACTTTGCGAAGAAGGAGTTGGAGCCTTTCGCCGGAGAGTGGGATCGGGAGGAGACCTTCCCGGAAAAGGCCGTCCGGAAAATGGGGGGGCTCGGGCTCATGGGGATGATGATCCCGGTCGAGTACGGCGGCGCCGGGGCGGGTGCGGTGAGCTACTCCCTTGCCCTCCAGGAGATCGCCTACGCCTGCGCCTCCACGGCGGTTACGATGTCGGTGACGAACCTCTCCTCCGATCCGATCTTCAAGTTCGGCAGCGAGGAGCAGAAGCAGCGCTACCTCGCGCCGCTCGCCCGCGGGGAGATGCTCGGGGCCTTCGCCGTCACGGAGACCGATGCGGGTTCCGACCCCGGGGGGATGACGACGCGCGCCGAGGAGAAGGGCGACCATTATCTGGTGAACGGCTCGAAGATCTTCATCACAAACGGTTCTTACGCCGACGTGATTGTTCTGATCACCCGGATCGGCGCCGAGAAGTCGAACCGCGGGCTTTCCGCCTTCCTGCTGACGAAGGGGACGCCAGGTTTCCGCATCGGTCGGAAAGAGGACAAGATGGGACTCCGAGCCTCCGATACCGTCGAGCTCCTCTTCGACGACTGCCGGATCCCGAAGGAGAACCTGCTCGGAAAGGAGGGGATCGGCTTCAAGATCGCGATGGTCGCCCTCGACAGCGGCCGGATCGGGATCGCCTCCCAGTCTCTCGGGATTGCCCGGGCCTGCCTCCACGAGGCGGTGGCGTACGCGAAGACGCGCAAGCAGTTCGGGAAGAACATCGGCTCTTTCCAGGCGATCCAGTGGATGATCGCCGACACCGCCGCCGAGATCGAGGCGGCCCACTGGCTTACCCTCTACGCCGCCGACAAGAAAGACCAGGGGCTGCCCTTCAAGCGGGAGGCCTCGATGGCAAAGCTCTTCGCCTCCGAAATGGCCAACCGGGCGGCCTACCGCGCCGTCCAGATCCACGGCGGCTACGGTTACATGAAAGAGTACAAGGTGGAACGGCTCTACCGCGACGCGCGGGTCACCACGATTTACGAGGGGACCTCGGAGGTGCAGCGGATCGTCATCGCCCGCGAGGTTTTGGAAGAGTGACCTTATGCTGACGGGTTTGCCTTTGGAGACGGACAGGATCGCCATCATCGGGCCGGGGCGCCTCGGGACCGCGTTTGCCTACAAGTTCGGCCGGGACGACAAGCGGGTGATCCTCTACTACCATGATGCCGACGTCTGCAAGACGATCAACCGGGAACACCTGAATCCGCGGCACCTGACCGAGGATCTCGCGCGGCGTCTCGGCGGGATGGATCAGGTTCCCCGCCTCTCCCCGAAGGTCTACGCGACCAACGATCTGGAACGGGTCGTTGAGGAGAACGATTTCATCTTCCTCTCCGTTACGATGGACCGGCTCCCGGAGATCCTCAACCAGGTCGAGCCGATCCTCCAGCACAAGGCCACGAATACCTGTTTCATTTCGGCGATCAAAGGCCTCACGGCGGTCGAAACGACCCGCCAGCTCATCACCCCTTCTCAACTCATCCGGAACCATTTCTATAAACTGAAAGACCGGTTCACCGTGGTTTCGATCGGCGGGCCTTTCTTCGATATGGATATCGCCCTGGGGAATCCGGTCTGCCTTACGGTGGCGGGAGCGAAGCCGATCTGTCGGACCGTCCGGAAGGAATTCGTCGGCGCCAACCGGCGGGAGCTGACCTCTCTCTATAACTTCGATACCGTCGGAATCGAGGCGTGCGGCGCGCTGAAGAACATCGTGGCCAACGTCAAGGGGGTGACGGATCGTCTGAATCTCGGCGACTCGATTCCCGGGACGCTCTTCTCCCGTTCCGGGGTGGAGGTGAGATCCCTCTCCCGGATCCTCGGCGGGAGCTTTCAATCCTTCCAGAGCCAGGCGGGCGTGGGGGACATGTATATCACGCTTTCGTCGGATGCGAGCAAGAACCACCGCTACGGCAGCTTTTTCTATGATACCTTCACCGGCAATTCGGTCGAAACCCATCTGAAGGTTCTTCAGCGGATCGACGGAAAGCCCGAGGGGCCCAATACCATCCTGAATGTCCATAAGTTCTTGGAGAAGCGGAACATGTACAGCCCGATCTTTCACTGCGCCTACAAGATCTTCAACGACGAGAGGACCCGGGAGGCCATCCGGGAACAGATCCTCCAGGCAACGCAGTTCGACCGCCGTACGAAGGAGTACATCGGCCCGGTATCGAGGATCCTCTACCGATTCTTTCCCAACCTCTGGTACCGGCGTAACCGGGGAGTCCTCGCGAATCCATAAAGGGTGTGCGACAAGTAATAAGTCATTAACATGCCGACAACACGAAGAGCCTCTCTTTTCCTCACTTGCAGCGCCGACGCCCTCTACCCCAGCGTGGGCCGGGCCTCGGTGCGCCTGCTGGAAAGCTATGGCGTTGCCGTCGATTTCCCGGAAGAACAGACCTGTTGCGGCCAGCCATGGCTGAACACCGGCGACACCAAAAGCGCTAGAACCATGGCGCTTAATTTCCTGAAAGTTTTCGAGCGTTCGGAGGCCATTGTCGCTCCCAGTTCTTCCTGCGTTGATACGGTCAGGAACCGTTATTTGCCCCTATTCAAAGGGGAGCCCAAGCTTCAGGACCGCTTCAGGGAGCTGGCCTCAAAAACCTACGAGATTTGCGAGTATATGCACTGCATACTGGATATTCCAAAACTTCCGCCCCATCCAGAGCCCACCCGCGCCACCTACCATTCCAGTTGCCGCACCCTGCGCGGTATCGGACTGCGCGGAGTGGCCGAGAACTACCTGAAGCAGATGTTGGGCGATCATTTCGTCCCACTGCCCGATGCGGACACCTGTTGCGGGTTCGGCGGCAGTTTCAGCGTTAAATTCCCCGAAGTTTCGGGCAAAATGATGGAAGACAAACTGGGGAATATCGTTCTTACCGGCGCTTCAACCGTTGCCGCCCTGGACATGAGCTGTCTCACCCACCTTTCGGCGGGCGCCAAGAGGCAAAATCTTGGCCGGCTTCGCTTTGTCCACCTTGCCGAACTGATGATGGA
>CAKKRN010000148.1 GCA_919902745.1 Syntrophaceae bacterium
CATGTTTGAGAATCTTACCGATAAACTGGACGGCATCTTCCGGAAACTGAAGGGGCGCGGACGTCTGGACGAGGAGAATATCCAGTCGGCCTTGAAGGAGATCCGCATGGCCCTGCTTGAGGCCGATGTGAATTTCCGGGTCGTCCGGGATTTCATCGAGGAGATCCGGCAGCGGGCCGTCGGGCAGGAGGTCCTGGAGAGCATTACCCCCGGACAGCAGGTGGTCAAGATCGTTCACGACCGACTGGTTGAACTGATGGGCGGGGTGAGCAGCCAACTGAAATTCGGCAGCCGCATCCCGGCGCCGATCATGCTGGCCGGTCTTCAGGGTTGCGGAAAGACGACGACCGCGGGCAAGCTGGCGCGCCTGGTTGCCGCCCAGGGTAAAAAGGTTTATCTGGTCTCCGCGGACGTCTACCGGCCCGCCGCCATGGAGCAGTTGAAGGTTCTGGGCCGGCAGATCGGGGCCGGAATCTTCGATGCCGCCGGTTCGCAGGATCCGGTTGCGATTTGCGTGCAGGCTGTGGACAAGGCCAGGCGGAACGGTTATGAGGTGATCATCGTCGATACCGCGGGGCGGCTCGCCATCGATGCGGCGATGATGGATGAGCTCAAAAGAATCAAGGCGTTGATCCATCCCGCGGAGATCCTCTTCGTGGCGGATGCGATGACGGGTCAGGATGCGGTGAATGTGGCGGGCCGCTTCGATGAACTCCTGGGGATCGACGGCGTGATCATGACGAAGATGGACGGGGATACCCGCGGCGGCGCGGCCCTGTCGCTCAAGGCCGTCATCGGCAAACCGATCAAGTTCATCGGCGTCGGCGAGAAGATCGAGGCCCTGGAGGTCTTCCATCCCGAACGCATGGCCTCCCGGATCCTCGGGATGGGCGATGTCCTGACCCTCGTGGAAAAGGCAAGGGAGGCGGTCGATGAACGGGAGGCGCGGGCGCTGGAACAGAAGATCCGGAAGAATGAATTTACGTTGGAAGACTTCCGTAGCCAGTTGACCCAGATCCGGAAGATGGGACCGCTCCAGGATATCCTCGGGATGATCCCGGGGATGAAAAAGGTGAAGGCCCTCAAGGAGATGACGCCGGATGAGGGCGAGTTGGTCCGGATCGGGGCGATCATTGATTCCATGACCCGCCGGGAACGGAAGAACCATCTGCTCATTGACGGCAGCCGGCGGAAGCGGATCGCCCGGGGCAGCGGGACGACCGTTCAGGACGTCAACCGCCTGCTGAAGAATTACATCGAAATGCGAAAAATGATGAGGCGCATGACCCAGGGGGGGATAAAATCCATGCGGAGGGGCAATTTCCCCTTTTAATGTGGAAAGAGATATGTTAAATATTACACTCTGCGAAAATAATTAATTATCAGGAGGTGATCGTTACAGAGGATGGCGGTAAAAATGAGACTGACAAGAATAGGTGGAAAAGGCAAGCCGATGTATAGGGTGGTGGTGGCCGATTCCGAGTGCCCCAGGGATGGAAAATTTCTGGAAATATTGGGCAATTATGATCCGAACCAGAACCCCGCAACGGTGACCCTCAAAGAGGAGCGCATTCGGCAGTGGCTTGCGAAGGGTGCAAAACCGACATTGACGGTATCTCAGTTGTTGGAAAAGAGGGGGATCAGGGTTTAGCTTTTTTTGGGGACTGTGGAGGTTGTGACGATGAAAGAGTTGATCAAGTACATGGCTCAAGCTCTGGTGGACAACCCCGATATGGTAGAGGTCTCTGAAGTCCTCGGGGAGCAGACATCCGTCCTGGAACTGAGGGTTGCCAAGGAAGATCTCGGGAAAGTCATCGGCAAGCAGGGCAGAACGGCCAAGGCGATGAGGACCATCCTGAGTGCGGCATCCACGAAGATTCGCAAACGGTCTGTTCTTGAAATCATCGAATAATTCCCCCATGGAGCTCATTGAAATAGGCAGTATTGTCCGTTCGCATGGTTTGACGGGCCGTGTGAAGGTGCTGTCGTATCTTGAATCGCCCGAGACGCTGCACGGCATCTCCGGGCTGTTTGTCGGCCGCAGCGTTCAGGAGGCCGTTTTCCTTCCACTTGTGGCCGTGCAAGCCGGGAAGGATTTTTTCATTCTGCAACTCGGAGGAGTCGATGACAGGGATGCCGCGGAACGGCTTCGGGGATCTTCTGTCTGGATTTCCTCCGAAAAAATTGTGAAACTTCCGGATGGCGAGTATTACTGGAGCGAGATCATCGGGCTTAAGGTCCTGACCGAGGAAGATCAGGTTCTTGGCCGGATTGAAGCCGTCTTTCCGACGGGGAGCAATGATGTGTATGTCTGCCGGGGAGGGGGGCGGGAAATCCTGCTGCCCGCCGTCGAAGAGGTGGTCAGAAAGATCGATACGGATCGCGGTG
>CAKKRN010000149.1 GCA_919902745.1 Syntrophaceae bacterium
GAAAAAGGTGTAAAACAGGTTCTGGATACCTGGGGACGGATCGATCTGCTGGTGAACAACGCCGGTGGTGCGCTGAACGCACCGCACAAGCTCGAAGAGATCGAAGAAAAGCATTGGGACCTTGTGGTGAATGTCAATCTGAAGGGCGCGTTTTTTTGCTGCCAGCAGGTGATTCCGGCGATGGTGAAGCAGGGCAGGGGCGCCATTGTGAACATGTCCGCACTGGCCGGTCACTGGCGGGCGTCGCTTGCCGGCGTTCAATATACGGCGGCCAAAGCCGGCATCGAGGGGCTGACCCGACAGCTTGCATACGATTTCGGCCCGCTGGGAATCCGCGTCAATGCGATCGCGCCCACGGTCACCATGACCGGCGACCGGATACAGGGCCTCTGGGACGCAAAAGGAGAGGAAGAAAAGCAGAGGGTATTGGCTCAGATCCCTCTGCGAAGGCTCAGCACGATGCAGGAAATTGCCGCCGGTGTCGTTTTTCTTGCGTCCGATGAATCGAGTTATATCACCGGGATTACGCTGGATGTATGCGGCGGCCGTTATCTGAGGTAGATCAGGAACAGCGTATGGCAACAACGATGAAGGTTCTTCTTCCGCAGCCGATTGAAGCCGAGGCGGTCGGCGTTCTTGAAAAAAACGGCGTGCACTGGATTGCGGCGGGTGAGCCGAAGCCGGAAATCGTGGGACCTCTGATGAAAGGGGTGCAGGCGATCGTCCTTCGGACAGGCATCCGGATTACGCGGGAACTTCTTTCGTATCCGAACGATCTGATGACGATTTCGCGCACCGGCGCCGGGGTGGACAACGTTGACCTTCCGGCCGCGACCGAAAAAGGAATCATCGTCACCTCCAGCATCGGCGTCAATACCACATCGGTCGCCGAACACGCCCTGGCGCTGATGCTGGCGCTTTTCAAGCAGTTGTTTCTTATGGACGGCGAGGTGCGGAAGGGGAATTTTTCGATACGTTACCGGAATTGTCCGCGGGATCTGCGCGGAAAGACGATCGGGATCGTGGGATTCGGGCGGATCGGTTCGTTGATTGCGCGGGCCTGCAACACGGCTTTCGCGATGAAGGTCCTGGCGTATGATCTTTTCCTGAGCGATCAGCAGAAGGCAACCTATCGGGATTGGGTGACCTTTACCGACTTGCCGGACCTCTGCAAAAATTCCGACGTCATTTCCATACATACGCCGCTGACCCAGGATACCGAAAGGATGTTCGACCGGGCGTTTTTTTCCGGAATGAAGAGGACGGCCTTGATCATCAATACGTCGCGGGGAGGCGTCATCGACGAACCGGAGCTCATCCGGGCTTTACGGGAAGGGGTCATTGCGGGCGCGGGGCTGGATGTATTTGAACATGAACCGATACAACCCGGCAATGAGCTGCTTTCGATGAAGAATGTGATTCTCACACCCCATACGGCGGCGCTGACCGAGGAGTGCGTGAATCGGATGGCCGTTGCGGGGGCCGAGAGGGTGGTCGATCTGTTCAACGGCTTCATCCCCGAAAACGTGGCCAATCCGGAAGTCCTTTCGTTTGAGAGGTGGAAATACCTTCGGAAGAGATAGCGTGAATGACATCTTTAAGAAAGGAGGTGAGACCTTGGGACGGGAAGTGAGACTGGTGCAGGGCAATCAGGCGATGTCGGAAGGCGCCATCTATGCGGGGGCCAGATTTTTTGCCGGTTATCCGATAACGCCCTCTTCGGAAATCGCGGAGGAATGCTCGAAAGTCATGCTGAAGGTGGGCGGCGTCTACATGCAGATGGAGGATGAGATCGCGAGCATCGCCGCGGTGATCGGGGCCTCTCTGGCCGGAGCGAAGGCGTTTACGGCGACGAGCGGACCGGGATTTTCGCTGATGCAGGAGAATCTGGGCCTTGCCGTCATGGGAGAAGTTCCCTGTGTCGTGATCAATGTTCAGCGTCGCGGACCCAGCACCGGCCTCTCCACCAAGCCGGCCCAGGGTGACATCATGCAGCTCCGATGGGGTCGGCATGGCGACCAGAGCGTGATCGCCCTCTGTCCTGCGACGGTAGGCGAATGTTTTGCGATGACGGTCACCGCCTTTAATCTTGCGGAAAAATTCCGCGTTCCCGTGATCGTCGCCCCCGACGAGATTGTGGCCCATATGCGTGAAGCCTTTTCACTTCCCGGGCCCGGCGAGGTCGAGGTGATCGACCGGAAGAAACCTTCCGGTTCCCCGAAGGATTACAAACCTTTCGCGGCGGAAGCCGATGGTGTGGCGCCGCTGGCGGCCTACGGAGACGACTATGTATTCCACGTATCGAGTTCAATGCACGGTCCGGACGGTTACAGCAACAACGATCCCGCCAATGCCGCGTGGCGGGTGGCGCAACTGCACCGGAAGATCGAAATGCACCGGGACGAGATCGTCATCACGAAGAACTTTGCCACGGAGGATGCGGACGTTCTGCTGATTGCCTTCGGGGCGACCACCCGCGCCAGCCGGGCCGCGGCGTTGGAGCTCCGGAAGCGGGGAATCAAGGCCGGCGTCCTGCAACTGATCACCCTCTGGCCGTTTGCGGACAGGGAGGTGGCGACCCTGTCGGACAAAGTGAAAACCGTGATCGTGCCGGAGATGAACTACAGCGGTCAGGTGGCCGGAGAGGTTCAGCGGGTCCTGGGAAGCGGGGCGGATATCCGGAGGGTCAACAGCTTCAACGGAGAGGTCATCACGCCGCAGGAGAT
>CAKKRN010000150.1 GCA_919902745.1 Syntrophaceae bacterium
CGGCAATGCAGGATCGTTCCGGTAAGATATTGATTTTCAACGCGTGAAGTATATGGAAAGGGTTTCTGCGTGTCAAGGAGGAAAGAGGCGTACCCTGTTTCTGTTCGCAATAATTTTGCTTGACAGAACAATTTGGATGAATATAATCCCCACCAAAATAGTAGAATTGGTAGAGATGGAGACGGGGATATCCGATGAAACTGTCAACCAGGGGCAGATACGGGGTGAGATTGATGCTGGAGCTGGCTCTCCATTACGGGGAAGGGCCGATCCTACTGAAGGAGATCGCTTCAGAACACAACGCTGGCAGCGATGGTGGAAAGACAGAAGCACAAGGCGGAGGTGAATCGTGAAGCGAGACAATAATCTTAGGAATATTTTGATGTGCATGTGTTATAACACCGGGCGGGGAGGTCTGTTCATGTGAAGGCGGTTCGCATCCATGAATGAGGCAGCCCGCTGACCGGGAGAGGTCCAGCGGGTTTTTTATTACATACAAAACGAAACGGTCTTAAAAGGTGTTTCCTCACCCGCGTATCTTTTACCGGAGAGGGAACACCAAGGCGGCCGCAGGGAAAGAACCCATGAAAGCTGTATTAAAAACGGAATCCTCGGAAACGACGCCGGATGGCTGTAACCGCTCCCTCGGGATCGTTGAGACGCGGTATTACACCTTTGCCGAACCGCCCGGGACGCTCGCGCTCGAGAGCGGGGAGACGCTGGGGCCGGTGACGCTCGCCTATGAAACCTATGGAACGATGAATCCGGAAAAGTCCAATGCGATCCTCGTGCTGCATGCCCTTTCCGGGGATGCCCACGCGGCCGGACTCCTCCGGGATGAAGAGGCCCCCGGCTGGTGGGACGCGATGATCGGGCCGGGGAAGCCTTTCGACACGGACCAATATTTCGTGATCTGTTCCAACGTGATCGGGGGATGCAAGGGAAGCACGGGCCCTTCCTCCGTGAATCCGCAGAGCGGGCAACCCTACGGGACGGAATTCCCCTTCGTCACGATTGCCGATATGGTCCACACCCAACGGCGACTGATCGATTTTCTCGGGATTGACCGGCTGCTCTGCGTGGCAGGCGGTTCGATGGGGGGGATGCAGGCCCTCCAGTGGGTGGCCTCCTATCCCGAGCGGGTCCGGTCCGCCATCCCCATCGCCACGGCGCTGAAGCATTCGCCGCAGCAGATCGCCTTCAACGAGGTGGGCCGCCAGTCGATCATGGCCGATCCGGCCTGGCGGGAGGGGAACTATTACGAAACCGGTCAGCCGGAGAGGGGGCTCTCGGTGGCCCGGATGATCGGCCACATCACCTTCATGAGCGACCAGTCGATGGAGGAGAAGTTCTCCCGGAAATTGAAGAACGACCGTTTCAGCTTCAATTTCGACGCGGACTTCGAGGTGGAGGGGTACCTCCATTACCGGGGCGCCAATTTTGTCAAGCGCTTTGACGCAAACTCCTATCTTTACATTACGAAGGCGATGGACTATTTTGATCTTTCCGGCGGAAAATTGATCAACGGCAGGGCGGTTGACACCCGCTTTCTGGTCATCTCCTTCCAGTCGGACTGGCTCTATCCCTCGTATCAGTCCCAGGAGATCGTCCGGCAGTTGAAGCTCAAACAGGTCGATGCGACCTACTGCGAGCTGAAATCAACCTATGGCCACGACGCCTTTCTGGTGGAATTAGAGGGGCAGACGACCCTGATCCACCATTTTTTAGAGAAGACGTATCTCGGTCCGAGGAATGGAAATGGAAATCATCAATAACGGCATCCGTCCGGATCATCAGGTCATTTTCGACATGATCGAACCGGGATCCCGTGTTCTGGATCTCGGTTGCGGCACGGGCGACCTGCTTCAACTCGTGGCGCGGGACAAGGACGCCCGCGTCCAGGGGATCGAGCTGGATGAGCATGCGATCTACGAGTGTGTCAGAAAAGGGCTTTCCGTCTGTCAGAGCGATATCGAAAGCGGGCTTGCGGAATATCCGGACGGCTCGTTCGATTATGTGATCCTGAACCAGAGCCTTCAGGAGATCCGGAAGGTCTTCTTCCTCCTCCGGGAGGCCCTCCGGGTGGGGAACAGGGTGATCGTCGGGTTTCCCAACTTCGCCTACATCAACGCCCGCGTCTGTCTCTGCTTCGGCGGGAAGGCGCCCATGACGCCGTCTCTGCCCCACCGCTGGTATGACACCCCCAACGTGCGGTTCCTGAGCATCAGCGATTTTCGGAGTTTCTGCGCGGAGCAGGGATTCGCGGTCCGGAAGGCCTGCTTTCTCAACGGGGAAAGAACAATCACCTTCTGGCCGAACCTCCGGGCGCTGGGTGCGATCTTTCTTCTTTCATGGGAGGAAAAGAAGGGTCGGTGACGCCAAAGCAACGCGATGGTAGGGACACCTTGCGGCAAGGTGTCCCCGTATTTTCCTTGACAGGAGCCGTTTCATGATTTAGTTGCCTCAGTGTTGCTAACAGAATGTAGGGTGCGTTAGGCGAATGCCGTAACGCACCGAAAAAATCACCGGATATTAAGGTGGATTACGCTCCGCTAATCCACCCTACACCTGCTTCCGCAGGAATGACGACTTGCCAGGTTTCGGGAGCAAATGATGACTCCGATCTATATGGATTATGCGGCGACGACGCCGACCGATCAACGGGTGGTTGAGGCGATGCTGCCCTGCTTCGGCGATATTTTTGGCAACCCGTCGAGTCTCCACGGTTTCGGCCAGGATGCCCGTGCGGCCATCGAAGAGGCGCGGGCGAAGATCGCCTCGTTTATCGGTGCAAAGCCGGCGGAGGTCGTTTTTACGAGCGGCGGCACGGAGAGCGACAACTTCGCGATCAAGGGGGTGGCCTGGGCGAACCACAAAAAGGGCGACCACATCATCACATCCGCGATCGAGCACCACGCCGTGCTGGAGAGCTGCCGCTTTCTCGAGAAGGAGGGGTTTAAAGTCACCTGCCTTCCCGTGGACAGCGACGGACTGGTCGACCCGGCGGAGGTTGCGAAGGCGATCACGGACCGGACGGTCCTCATTTCCATCATGCATGCGAACAACGAGATCGGGACGATCGAGCCCATCGCCGAGATCGGCCGGATCGCGAAGGAGAGGAAGGTCTATTTTCATACGGATGCGGTGCAGACCTTCGGTCACCTGCCGTTTACGGTGGATGAACTGAACGTCGATCTGCTGAGCGCCTCGGCGCACAAGCTCTGCGGACCCAAGGGGGTGGGGCTGCTCTACATCCGGGAGGGGACGCGGATCGTTCCGTTCATGCACGGCGGTGAGCAGGAAAGCGGACGCCGGGCCTCCACGCAGAATGTCCCCGGGATCGTCGGTTTCGGGAAGGCGGTGGAGCTCGCGGCGGCGACGCTCGCCGAAGAGGCGGCGAGGTTGACCGCCTTCAGGGACCGCTTCATCAAGGGTATCTTCGAACGGCTCGGCGGAATCCGTCTCAACGGACATCCCACGCGGCGGCTCCCCAACAACATCAACCTCTCCGTGGAATCGATCGAAGGGGAGGGGATGGTCCTGAGTCTGGACATGCTGGGGATCGCCTGTTCAACCGGTTCGGCCTGTTCTTCATCCAGTCTCGAACCGTCGCACTGTCTGCTCGCGATCGGCCTGCCGCACGAGTTCTCCCACGGCTCGCTCCGGTTCAGCCTGGGAAGGTACACGAGGGAGAGCGATATCGATGCGGTCCTGGAGGCGCTGCCGCAGGTCGTCGGGCGGCTGCGCGCCATGTCGCCGCTCTACGAGGGGAAGAAGCCTGCATGAAGAAGGTGGCGGTTGCCATGAGCGGCGGCGTCGATTCCGCCGTGGCGGCCCTGCTGCTCCAGCAGAGCGGTCATGAGACGGTCGGCGTGACGATGTGCCTCGGGGTAACCCCGGCGGAAGGGGGACGGGCAAAGTGCTGCGGCGCCCGGGAGATTGAGGATGCGGGGAGCGTCTGCAGGGCGCTCGGGATCCGCCATTACGTCGTCGATTTCGCTGCGGATCTGGAGGCGAAGGTCATCGAACCGTTCGTCGCGGAGTATCTCCGGGGAAGGACGCCCAACCCGTGCGTCGCGTGCAACCGGTGGCTCAAATTCGGTTCACTGCTGAGCAAGGCGCTGGCCTGGGGGTTTGACGGCCTCGCCACGGGCCATTATGCCGCCATCGAATCCGGCGTTGGCGGATATCTTCTCAAAAGGCCGAAGGACCGGCGGAAGGATCAGACCTATTTCCTCCACGCGATCCCGCGGGAGACGCTGGCGAAGGTGCTTTTCCCGCTGGCCGGGTACACGAAGGACGAGGTGCGGGGCATCGCGGAACGGGCCGGCCTGCCCGTCTTTGACAAGAGGGAGAGCCAGGACGTCTGCTTCATGCCGGCGGAGGGTCACGGCGCCTTTCTCCGCAGCCGGGGGGCGGGGATCGAACCCGGGGAGATCGTGAACCTTGAAGGGCGGGTCCTCGGGCGGCACGAAGGGATCGCCTGCTACACCATCGGCCAGCGGGGAGGCCTGCGCGTTAGCTCTCCGGCGCCTCTGTATGTGCTCGCGATCGACGCGACCCGGAACCGCCTCGTCGTGGGCGGGAAAACGGATCTCCGGGCGGGGGGGCTTGTCGCGGGGGAGGTGAACCGCTTGGTCGACGCGTTCCCGGAGGAGGCGCGGGCGAAGATCCGTTACGCCCACCGGGCCGCGCGCTGCCGGATTTCCGAAGAAAGGGACGGCCGCCTCACGGTCCGGTTCGCGGAGCCGCAGGAGGCCGTCGCACCGGGACAATCCGTCGTTCTCTACGACGGAGAAACCGTCCTGGGCGGCGGGACCATTCAGGAGGTATTATAAAGTGGAGCTTGTTGAAAAAATAGGGCGGTTGAAGAAGGAACGCAAGGCGGTCATCCTCGCCCACAACTATCAGATTCCCGAGGTTCAGGACATTGCCGACTTCGTCGGCGACTCCCTGGAGCTGAGCATCAAGGCCTCGCAGACGGATGCGGAGGTGATCGTCTTCTGCGGGGTGCACTTCATGGCGGAAACGGCGAAGATCCTCTCGCCGGGGAAGACCGTGCTGCTGCCGGACAAGAAGGCCGGCTGTCCGATGGCGGACATGATCACGGCGGAGCAGCTCCGCGCGCTGAAGGCGGAACATCCGGGGGCAAAGGTTCTCTGCTATGTGAACACCTCGGCCGAGGTCAAGGCGGAGTGCGACCTCTGCTGCACGTCGGCGAACGCCGTCCGGATGGTCGGAGAGGTCTTGAAGGATGCCGGGGAGATCATCTTTGTTCCCGACCGCTATCTGGCCGCCTTCGTGGCCGGGAAGACCGGCCGCACCTTTATTGTCTGGCAGGGATTCTGCCCCACCCACGCCCAGATTCTGCCGGAACACATCCAGGCGGCGCGGGCCCTTCATCCGGGGGCGGTCGTGATGGTCCATCCGGAATGCCGGCCGGACGTGGCCGCGCTGGCGGATCAGGTGATTTCCACCGGCGGGATGAGCCGCTATGCGCGGGAAACGGAGGCGCGCGAGATGATTGTCGGGACGGAGCCCGGAATCATCCACCGCCTCAAGAAAGAGAATCCGGACAAGATTTTCCATCCGGTTTCGGACTCCGTCGTCTGCCCGAACATGAAGCGGACCAGCCTGGAGAAGATCCTCTGGTCCCTGGAGGACATGACGCATGCGATCGAGGTGCCGGAAGAAACCGCATCGCGGGCGAGGCGGTGCATCGAGGCGATGCTGAACGTCGGACGATAGGGGAGAGGGATGGAGCCCACAAAAAATGTCGAGGTGTTGCATATCGACCGCGAGACGGTCGGATCCCGGACCGAGTCGACGGCCCGCGAGTTTCCGCTGACGATCATGCTCAACGGCGAGCAACTGGTCACGGTCCTCTGTTCCCCCGGCGATCTGGAGGCGCTGGCCGTCGGCTTCCTCTATTCCGAGGGGATGATCCGGGCGAAAGAGGAGATCACGGGATTGTCGCTCGACGGGGAGCTGGGGATCGTCCGGATCCGCACGGCGGAAGACAAGACCCAGAACGGCAAGCTCTTCATGAAGCGCGTCCTGACCACCGGCTGCGGCCGGGGCATGGCCTTCTACAGTTTTGCCGACCTGGACCGTAAAAAGAAGGTTCTGTCGGATCTGCGGGTGACCCCGGCGGAGGTATTAGCGCTGAGCCGGCGCTTTCAGGGCGCCTCCGAACTCTACCGGACCACGCACGGGGTCCACAGCGCGGCCCTCTGTGACAACCGGGAGATCCTGGTCTTCGCGGAGGATATCGGGAGGCACAATGCGGTCGACAAGGTTCTCGGCCGCTGTCTGCGGGAGGAGATTCAGGTCGCCGACCGGATCCTGATGACGAGCGGGCGGATCTCTTCGGAGATCCTCTTCAAGGCTGCGGGGAGCAATGTTCCCGTGCTGATCTCCAAATCCGCCCCGACGGACATGGGCGTCGAGCTTGCACGGGAGTTGGGGATCACGCTGATCGGTTCGGTCCGCGGGGGCGGAATGAATGTCTATGCGGGCGTTGAACGGATCGACCTCGCAAAATGTAAGGCGTAAGGCATGAGGCGATCACGCCTGAAGAGGAGAAGGTGCATGAGCGGAACGGTCATTGCCGTCTGTCGGAGTGAAAAGACGGGAACGAAGAAAGAACCCTGCGGGGCGGGGGTTTTTATCGAGGACTACGGTCTGGAAGGGGATGCGCATGCGGCGCGGGGCATCGCGAGGCAGGTGAGCCTGCTTGCGGAAGAGAGCATCGACAAGATGAGAGCCCTGGGTCTTGAGCTGAACCCGGGGGACTTTGCCGAAAACCTGACGGTTGGAGGCATGGTGTTGTTTCCGCTGCCTGTCGGGACGAGACTCCGGGTCGGGGGTGAAGTCGTTCTTGAAATCAGTCAGATAGGGAAGAGCTGTCACAGCGGTTGCGCCATCTTCCAGGCGGTGGGGAGCTGCATCATGCCGAAGGAGGGCGTCTTCGCCCGGGTGATCCGGGGCGGGACGATCGGAACGGGGAATGTTGTGGAGATCATGAAGGAAGGGGTAGAAGGGAATCATGGCAAACGGGAATAAAAAGAGGGCCGCGGCAACCGAAAAGACAGCGGAGGAGGATTTCTCCGGGCTCGTGGAGTCGCTCTGCTCTCCGAAGAACGGCGCCGCCGCGGGGATGAGGAAGCGATGGCAGGAGCAGGCGCTGCCGTCCCGGCTGGTGATCGGCGAGATCGTCGAGGCGCTCCGCTCCATCCTTTTTCCGGGTTACTTCGGTTTTTCCGAACTCAAGGCGGAGAGCCTCCGGTTTCATGTCGGCTCGACGCTGGACCACCTCCGGCGCGATCTTCAGGAACAGATCAAACGCGGGCTCTGCTTCTCCTGCGAGGAGGGGCCGGAGTGCCTGCCCTTCTGCGACAAGAAGGCCCGCGAGTTGACCGGCGCGTTTCTCCAGAGGCTGCCGGGGGTGCAGAGACAGCTCGCGCTGGACGTCAGGGCCGCCTATGAGGGAGATCCGGCGGCCGCGAATCCGGACGAGGTGATCTTCTGTTATCCGGGGCTCGCGGCGATCACGAACTACCGTCTGGCCCATGAACTGCGTCTGCTTGGCGTGCCGATCATCCCGAGGATGGTCACCGAGGCGGCGCACAGCGCGACGGGCATCGATATTCACCCCGGGGCGGTCATCGGGGAGAATTTTTTTATCGATCACGGAACTGGGATCGTTATCGGGGAGACCTGCATCATCGGCAACCGCGTCCGCATCTACCAGGGGGTCACCCTTGGGGCGAAGAGTTTTCAACTGGACGGGGATGGCAACCCGGTTCGGGGGATCGACCGGCATCCGATCGTCGAGGACGATGTGACCATCTACTCCGGCGCGACGATCCTCGGCCGGGTGACGATCGGCCGCGGCTCGGTGATCGGCGGCAATGTCTGGCTCGTCCACAGCGTGCCGCCGGGGAGCCGGATCACCCAGGCCCAGAGCCGCGAGGATGAGTTCGAACGGGGAGCGGGGATCTGATTTCCCGCCGGCGCTCCCCCCGATCCCTTGTGCCCCTCATCATCCTCAACATGCGTGAGAACGCAAAGGTGCAGATTACCGGAAGGCAGAACACCATCTTAATGAATGGCAACAATCATGTCTCGAAAAA
>CAKKRN010000151.1 GCA_919902745.1 Syntrophaceae bacterium
CCACTATTTCTCCGCCGTGTTTTCCTGCGCCGGGTCCGATGTCAACGAGATAATCAGCCGCCGCGATAGTGTCTTGATCGTGCTCGACTACGATGATCGTATTTCCGGCATCGCGAAGTTTTTCCAGCGTCTCGACAAGACGAACGTTGTCGCGCGGATGAAGTCCGATGGTAGGTTCGTCGAGAACGTATAGCGCTCCAACGAGTCGGGAACCGATCTGCGATGCGAGTCGGATGCGTTGCGCTTCTCCGCCGGATAGCGAACCGGCTTTGCGATCTAAAGTAAGATAGTGAAGACCGACATCGAGAAGAAATTGAAGACGCGCGAGAATCTCTTTCAAAACCGGCTCTGAAATCGTGGCCTCGTTATCAGTCAACTCAAGCGAAGAAAAAAACTCATGCGCCGCGCCGATATCCATGCTCGTTGTTTCTACGATGCTTTTTCCGGCAACGAGGACGAACAGTGCTTCGGTTCGGAGACGCACGCCCGAACAAGCTGTGCAGATTTCTTCGGAAAAAATCTCCTTGGTTCCTAAACCGTTGCACGCCTGACACGCGCCGTATGGAGAGTTGAAAGAAAAAAGACGCGGTTCGATTTCCGGAAAAGCGAAATCGTGTTTGGGACAGGAAAATCGCGCTGACATTATGTGTTCGGATCCGTCATCCAATATCGCGATCACGGTTCCATCGGCGCGATCAAGCGCGATTTCGATAGCTTCGGACACACGAGAGCGCAGCTGTTTATTTCCTTCCACCGGCCAAGCGAGCGGGATTCTATCTACGACAAGCTCGATCGTATGTTGTTTGTATCTGCTAAGAGGAACGCGCTCACGGAGAGATCTCATCTTCCCATCCAACCGCACTTCCAAAAATCCTTTTTCATACAAATCTTGAAGCAACTGATGATACTCCCCTTTCCGTCCACGAACAATCGGAGCGAGAATTACTATTTCGTCCCTCGCGTCTTTCCCGCGTCCACCCTTGTCATTCCCGCGAAGGCGGGAATCCATCTTCATCCTCTTCTTCACCTCTTCCGGATTCGCATGAATCTCAACCGTCCTCTTCAAAATCGCATCCACCATTTCCTCAACAGTCATCTTTCGAATCGGTTTACCGTCAATGGGACAGTGCGGTCGGCCGACACGCGCGTAAAGAACGCGGAGATAATCGTAAATCTCCGTGATGGTCGCGACGGTTGAACGCGGATTCGCGCTATGCGCTTTTTGAT
>CAKKRN010000152.1 GCA_919902745.1 Syntrophaceae bacterium
TTTTTTACCTTCTGATCAGCCGCCTCTTCTCTCAGGGCGCCGCTGCCCGGCTGACGTGCCCCGCGATCTCTTCTTAGGTCCGGTTTCCTGCCGAAACGGCGGTGAAAATGAAAAGACTATCGGTGTATTAATTTCCGACGTCCTCGCCCAATGGCATCCCCACCATAATTACTTGGTGGTTCCCGAAGGATGTTGGGTTGCTTTCTCATCATAATTCTCCACTGCCGCCATCTGCTCGCGCAACACCCCCGCTATCCGCCGCCGCTCGTCTTCCTATGCGCCTTCTCCGCATCCTTCCGGCGCCTCTTGGCCCGGACTCTGGAGATCCCGGGGGCTGAAGAGCAACTCGATATCCACCTCCAGTGTCCGGGAAAGAGCCCGGAGCAGCTTTACGGAGCAGTCCCGTTTGCCGCTTTCGATCTGGCTGATATGGGCGACCGAGACCTTCACCTTTTCCGCGAGTCCGCCCTGTGTCAACCCCCGGTATTCCCGCCACAGCCTGATCGGGCTTTCTCCTTTGAGGAGGCGGTCCGCGAATGCCGCCGGGAATGATTCGCCGGGATTGACAAGGTATTCCTGAAGATCCCGGGCGTCTTCCAGGTCTTCGAGACGCTGCAGCAGCATCTGATAATCCTCAAAAGGTACGACGGCAAATTCCGGTTGTCCGCCTTTTTCGATGATTTGAACCTTCATTTGTACACATCTCCCCTCGTCTTGATCCTGACCACCACAATCACCAAGCGATCGTCCTGAAGCTCGTAAAGGACCCGCCAGTCGCCGATCCTGAGCCTGTAGCCGCTCCGGCCCTCAAGGAGCTTGACGTTGATATTCGCCGCGTGGGGATCCTGCGCAAGTTGATTGATCTTTTCCCTGATCAGCCGGGATAGATTGCGCGGCATCTTTTGCAGGGTCTTCAACGCCTTCGGCTGGTAGAATACTTTATACACGATCGATATTAACTATTAGCTAATTGAATGTCAATTACAAATTAACATGGCATCGAAAAGCAGGGTCTGGCGATGCGATTGGGAAAGGGAGGTGGAGTTCACGGCCACGTCAAAGTCAGG
>CAKKRN010000153.1 GCA_919902745.1 Syntrophaceae bacterium
ATTGATATACGGCACCACCCCGACATCGCCTCCCAATGCGGCGGCGATCGTTTCTTCACCCCCGGCCCGATTGGTCAGCGCAAGGATGGCCGTCGGATGCGTATGCACAACGCTTCTCCGGTCGAGGAAGGCATGCATCAACGTCTCGATCGAAGGCAGCGCATCACCGGGCTTGAGCATGCGCGTGCGGAATTCGTCGGCCATGATTTCATCGGTCAGGGACGAAACGGTGCGCAGTTTCTTGAGATACGCATGGTCGAGACAGACAAAATCCGAAGGGAGAACCGCCTCCAGCGCAACACCCGACGCCTTGACAAAAAGCGCCGCAACATCATCGCCGGCAACGGTTTTGACCACCCCTTTGAGCGACGTGTTTCCGCCGCCATGCATGGTCAGATCCGGCCGGCTTCCCACCAGGCGTGTTGCATAGGCCAGCAGCGCGACGTCGTTTCCCCTTTCAGGGCCATGGCTCTTTATGAAATCGTCCGCTTCCGCTTCAATCCAGCCGTTGTTCATGATGGTTGCTTTCCCGGCAGGGCATTATGCCCGTTGCTGTTTCAGATCTCGGAACATCTCATACGCCTGCTCAGGTCTCATGTTTTCATGAACCACCTTGCGAACGGCTCTGATCATGGCCACCGGCGCTTCGGACTGGAAAATGTTCCTCCCCATGTCCACACCCGCCGCCCCCTGGTTGATCGCCTCATAGGCCATCTGCAGCGCGTCGAGCTCGGGGAGTTTCTTGCCGCCGGCGATGACGATGGGAACGGGACAGGCGGCGGTAACCGTCTCGAAATCGGGCACGAAATAGGTCTTGACAAACGCGGCGCCGAGCTCGGCGCAGATGCGCGTGGCAAGCCGGATGTACTTGGTGTCGCGGACCAGTTCCTTGCCGACCGCCGTTACACCCAGAACCGGCATGCCGACCCGGTTGCCCATGTCGATCAGACTTGTCAGGTTGATCACCGACTGCGTTTCGAACACGCCGCCGATGAACACCTGTGTCGCAACGGCGCATGCGTTCAGGCGAACCGCATCGTCCATATCCATGGCGATATGTTCATTGGACAGTTCCTTCAGAATGCTCGGTCCGCCGCTGGCGCGAAGCACCGTGGCCTTGTTCAGCGAGGGCGGGATTACCGACCGCAGGATCCCGCGCGTAAGCATGAGCGCATCGGCGAAGGGCGCGAGCGGCAGGATGGTGATATCCGGCCGTTCCAGACCGGTCGTCGGTCCCTGGAAATAGCCATGGTCAAAAGCGAGCATCACGGTCTTGCCGGACGTTGCATCAAAAATGCGGGCAAGCCGGTTTTTCATCCCCCAGTCATAGGAATTCGACCCTTTCAGGAAAAAGAGTTCGCTCCGTTGAGGCACGTCGGCATAAAAACTTTTTTCGACCTTTCCGGTATCCGCTTCAGGCATGGAATCCTCCTTTAAGACCTTGTAATCATCCCGGTGTAAGACTAACCTTTGCCGCTCTCCCATTTTTTTAACGGGCTTGGGCGGCACGAGTATAACGGGGAGGCGCTTGCCAGTCAATCATATTCGCCGACCTGAACGTTTCCTTTCTTGACAATATATTCCAATTAATTAAGATAAGACAAACGACTGAGCCCGATTAGCGCATTGCGGCAGAGAGGAGGATTGAAATGCCGACATACGAGTATGAATGCAAAGGCTGCAATAAGAAATTTTCCGTAATTCTGAGCATTTCGGAGCATGAAACGACCAAGGTTTCCTGTCCGAAGTGCAAAGGAAAGAGGGTCAAACAGAGCGTCTCCACCTTCACCGCCAAGACCAGCCGGAAAAGCTGAGAGCCTCTCTCCCGTCAGGTCATCCAGTGGGGGCGATCGGCCATCCAGGCCTTCACGGTTTCCGACAGCCA
>CAKKRN010000154.1 GCA_919902745.1 Syntrophaceae bacterium
ATTTTCACGACTCTTAAGACTTTTTACGGGATCGTCATTCCTGATAAAGACCACCGCATCGCGAAGTACCAATCCGCCAGGCGACGATCCCTATCCCGAAACGGGACCGACCGTGTTTTTTTATACTTCCTGAACACTCAAGTCAAGGTCAAAATGTCCCAAGCTTCGGACCGGGAGGAACACCATTACTCGGATGCATGAACCAGGCGGTAGACATAGTCCAGGTCTTTCATCACTTCTTTATTCTGTTCCTTGTCACCCGGCTTTGCCCGCCACTCCGGTGACGCCTCTGCGAGGGCCTTCTCTAATTGCCAGCGGTGTTCAAACGTTTTCCCCCACAGTTTCCGTAACGCCCGCTTCTGATCATCCTTGAGGGCGGATCCGTTGGCCCGCTTCACCGCGTCGCTCGTCACCATCGTCCGATCGATCTCCGTCGCCGCCATGACGACATTGATCTCACGGGCGCTCAGGGCCATCCGCTGGGATAAAGCCTTCTGAAACTGAGCGGCCGTCGGATAGGTCTTCGCCCGTATGTCCGCCAGGGAGTCCACCGGGATCCCCGCCTCCCGGATCCGCAGCTCCGCCATCGCCGTAATCTGGTACTCGACGGGGATGTAGGTCTTCTGCTGAAACACGTTCTGGAGGATGAACAGGGATATGAAGCTGATCAGAACAGCGACGATGGGCGTCGCAATCCACGCCATGCTGATCTCACCGAGCACCCGCCAGCGGATGCCCCTCCCTCCTTTGATCAGACCGATCCCGATGACCGAACCCACGATCGCCTGGGAACTGGAGACGGGGACGAGAGGAAAGGCCGGCAGACCATGGCCGAGGAGAAACGCCTGCAGATCCTGTGACGCAAAAAGGAACAGGACGATGGCGTTTGCCAGGACGGCCACAAAAGCTGCGACCGGGGACATCTCCGTGATCCCCTCCCCCACCGTCAGCATAACCTTCTTCCCATACGTGAAGGTCCCCACGGCGATGGAGACGCCGCCCAGCAGGAAGAGCTGCTGCGCCGCGTTCAGTTTGAACCACCCTAAAAAAGAGATATCCGAAAGGGGCGAAATTGGGACAAAGATCCCGACCACGTTGGAGATGTTGTTGGCGCCCAGGGAGTAGGCTCCGGCGATGCCCGCCAGAAGCAGACCCGACCGGGTAAGGGCGTCCAGGCTGAACATGTGGATCCGGGCATATTTGATCCCAAAGGCGATCACCTTGTAGAGCAGGGCGGAGAAGATCGCGGCCAGAATCGGGCTGATGAACCAGCTCAGTACAATCTTCTCGAGGGCGCCGAAATCGATGAGGGCCCCGGAAAACAGATCCCAGCCGATGATCGCCCCGACGATGGCCTGCGTCGTGGAAACGGGATATCCGAGAACCGTAAGCCAGTAGACGGTAACGGCCGCGGCCAGCGCAACGACGAAGGCGCCGGCGATGGCGTTCACGGCGCCCAGTTCGCCCAGGGTTTGCGCCGCGCCCGCCCCGCTGATGACGGCCCCGAAGATGACGAAAATCCCGCAGAAGATTGCGGCCTTCCGGAAGCTGATCATCCGGGTGCCGACGGCGGTCCCGAACACATTCGCCGCGTCGTTGGCCCCCAGCGACCATCCGAGGAACAAACCGCTGGTCAGAAAAATGGCAAACATGGCGGTCCCCTATAACATGCGCTTGATGACGTAGATATTGAGGCGGTCGGCGACATCTTCGGCCTCGTCGGCGATCCGGTCCACCTGCTTTGCGAAGAAACGCAGATGCATCTTGTGGCTCAAATGAAGATCCTGCCGCCTGAAGATCGCCCGCTGGAGCCGGGTGGAGACCTTGTCCGACTCCTTTTCCCAGAAGGAGACCTTGTGGATATGATCGTTCACCGCGTGGATGTCCTTGAAAAAGGCCCGGCAGGAACGGACATCCGCCTCCACCGATTCCACCGAATACTGGAGGAGTTCCTTGAAATCATCATGAAACTCAGGACAGATGTCGGGACGCTCGATTTCGAACTGCCAGATCAGTCCCGTCAAACGATCGAGCAGCGCGTCCATGTCCTCGAGGAGCTCCATCACGTCTCCCCTGGATTCAGGGATCAATGTCTTGGTAAAGAGGTCCTGCTCGATGGAACGACGCAGCGCATCCCCCTTGTGCTCCGTCTCCCGGATGCTCGTCATGGCCTGGGCAAATGCCTCCATGTTTCCTTTCAGATAGGATTCCATTCCGTTCTTGCACAGCAGCCCCGCCTCGCTGACACGGTCCATGAATTCGTCCACCTGCTTCTCGATTCCGGCCCTTTTCTTGAGTATGCTCTCTCCCATGGTTTCCCCTTCCGACGATGGTCTGGCGTTTCCGTTCCTCTCAAGGACAACAGGCTTTTTGATCAACAACGCTTGACAAACCTTTAAAGATAGACATAAAATAAGTCAAATTAATATATCTTATATAATGGATAATACAAGGTTATGAATCTCAATCAACTGAAGATCTTCTACTTAGCCGCAAAGCATGGAAGTCTGAGCGCCGCCGCAGCAGCCATGTTCATCACCCAGCCGGCCGTCACGAAGGGGATCCAGCGCCTTCAGGAGCACTACGAGATCAAGCTCTTCAACCGCTTCGGCCGAAAGATGGCCCTGACGGATGCAGGAGAGGCGCTCTACGGCATCGCCGAATCGATCTTCGAGATGGAGAATCAGGCGGAGGAGAGCCTCCGGGACTTTCAGCAGCGCAAGCGGGGCTTCATCCGGATCCTCGCCAGCGAGAGTTTCGGCTCCTACTACCTTCCTTTCATACTGGACCGGTTTTGCATGGTTCATCCCAGGATCCGGATCTCCATGGAAACCCTGCCGACGGATCTGATCGTGGAGAAGACGGCGGCGCTTTCAAACGATATCGGCTTCATCTCCTACCCTGTGCCGCACAAGAAACTGCTCTCCCGCGAGGTTCTGGAGGACAGCTACCAGATCATTGTCCCGCCGGGGCATCCTTTCGCGCTGAAAACGGTTATCGAGCCGGAGGATCTGGCCGGCCATGCGCTCATCGTCCACGAGCAGGGGTCGGCCCCCCGCAAGAGCATCGAAGAGTACATCCGGAGACACAATATCCATGTCTCGATTCCCCTCGAGCTTTCCAGCAACGAGGCGATCAAGACCGTCGTGGAGGAGGGGTTGGGCGTCGGCGTCATCACGAGGCGGGTGGTCAGCAAGGAGATCGGGACGGGAAAGCTGAAGGCGATACCCCTCTCCGACCCCGCGATGACGCGAAAATTCTATCTGATCCACCACAAGGACAAGTACATCTCCCGGCCCCTTCAGAGCCTGATCGATG
>CAKKRN010000155.1:0-2193 GCA_919902745.1 Syntrophaceae bacterium
ATGGCTGTGTGGACGAGGCTAACAGGACTTCGTTTGCGCTGTCAAGAAATAATTAAGAGCTGCCCCTTTCGGCTCCGGAAGGATGCCCATCCGTACCAGAGCGGATGGCGCCCCTATTTCTCCTCCCGCTCCCGCCACTGACGGTAGGCGTTCATCCGGGCCAGCGCCTTGACGGACCGTTCCGGTGTGAGGAAAGAGACCCCCTTGTACGGACTCCCTTCGACGTCCATAATGGTGCGGGCGTTCTCATTCGGCAGGAGGTTCACCCCGAGGATCGGCTTTCCGGACTTCTCCATGAGATGAACCATATGGATCGTAAACCGGTTTTCGAACTCGACCAGCGCCCCCGGAATTGCATCGAGGAATTTCCGGTCCATCACCGGATCAACTTCATGGATCGAACGGATCATCTGCTTGACGGAGGCCATGCGTCCGACGATCCCCAGATGGAGCACCGCATCGCACCCCTCCCACTTCACCAACTCATCCATCACCTGCATCGCAATCTTGGGATTGAACTTACCGACCAGATCGATGGGGTTGGACCGGCTCCAGTACGGAGGGAGGATCTCATCGATCCGCGAAATCAGATCCGGCGGGAGATCGGGGATCGTGAGGCCGTTTTCCACGCAGAGATCGGAGGCGACAACCCCCCAGCCGCCGCCCAGGGTCATCAAGCCGACCCGGTTGCCGCGGGGAAGCGGAAGGGAGGAAAAGGCCGCCGACAGGTCGAGAAGGTCCATCGGCTGCTCCGCAACGACGATCCCCGCCTGGCGGGCGGCGGCGTCGAAGACCCGCAGGTTGGAGGCGAGCGCCCCGGTATGGCTCGCGGCGGCGCGGTTCCCCGCCTGCGTGCGGCCCCCCTTGAGCAACACGACGGGCTTCTTCCGGCCCACACGCCGGGCGGATTCGAAGAAACGGCGGCCGTTCTTGACACTTTCAAGATAGAGGACGACCGTCCTCGTCAGTTCATCGACCTCGAACGCCTCCATGTAGTCCTCGATCGTGATCATCGCCTCGTTCCCCGAACCGCAGAAGGCGCGGATGCCGATCCCCTCATGTTCGGCAAAGCCGAGGAGCTGCACCCCGAGGTTTCCCGACTGGGAGACAAGCGTGGTGGTGCCCGGCTTCGGAAGGACGTTCGAGCCGCAGCAGAAAAGGGCGTCATGGGGATTGCAGATCCCCATCGTGTTGGGACCGAGGATCAGGATGCCCGCCTCTCGCGCCTGCCGGACGAGTTCTTCCTCCAGGCGCCGCCCCTCGGCGCCCGTTTCGGCAAAGCCGGAGGTGATCAGGAGCATGTTCCGGATCCCCTTTTCCTTGAACTGTGGGATCAGGTCGAAGACCTTTTCTGCCGGGATGGTCACGACGGCCAGATCGACCGGCCCGGGAATTTCGCCGACCGATTTGAACGCCGGCCGGCCGGCGATCTCCCCGCCCTTTGCGTTGACCAGATAGATCGGCCCTTTGAATCCACCCGCGGCCACATTGCAGAAGAGCATGTACCCCCATTTGGCAAACGTCCCGGAGGCGCCGACGAAGGCGATGGAACGGGGATAGAACAGTTTCGCGATGGCGACCGGATCGACCGGCGGATTGGGCGTCTTCGCCGCGGGGCGGTCGCCCAGGATGACGAGGGCGTCTACCGCCGTGGCCTGCCCGTCCGGACCGACCAGGAGAGGGTTGATGTCTACCTCCGTAACGTCCGGAAACTCAAGACCGAGGCGGGAGAGTCCCGTCAGGGTTCGGACAAGCCGTTCCCGAACCGCCGCCGGTTCGCCGCGGAACGGCCCGAGGAGCTTCCGCGAACGGAGCTCATCGATCATCTCTCCGGCCTCTTTCTCATCGACGGGCGCGATGCGGAAGGCCACATCGTTCAACGCCTCGGTGAAGATACCGCCGAGGCCGAACATGACGACCGGTCCGAACTGGTCGTCATGGAAGAGCCCGGCGACAAACTCCCGGCGACCGGAGAGCATCGGCTGAATCAGATACCCCTCCAGATCCGCCCCCGCCGACCCGGCCACCGCCGCCGCCGCCTGCCTTACCTCCCCGGCGTCCTTGAGATTCAGACGGACGAGCCCCCGTTCCGTCTTGTGCGTCAGCTTTGTTCCGAGCCCCTTCAGCACGACGGGAAACCCGATCTCCTCCGCCTTTGCCACGGCCTCCTCCGGCGTGGCCGCAATGGACTCC
>CAKKRN010000155.1:2293-3678 GCA_919902745.1 Syntrophaceae bacterium
GCCGAGAACGAGGGGCTCCACCTCCAGGAAGAGTTCTTCCCGGTCGTCGCTCAGGTGCATGTCCATGAAGGTCTCCTTCGATTCATGTTCGACCACGGCCGCGTAACGGCTGCCGCCATCGATCGGCCCGAGGAGCGTCCGGGAGATGAATCCCGGATGCTTTGCGAAGACCTGGCTGGAATTGTGGAACCACTCCCGGAAGGTCTCCTCCTTCCCCGGCTTCGGCGGCGCAAAATCGATCAGATTGACAAACGTCCCCGGCTTCCCTGCAAGGACGGAGTCCCGGTCCGGCTCGTCCGCCAGCGGTGTCTTGATCACGAGAAAAACCAGCGGGTCCGTGGATTCGTTCCGAATTCCCATCGACGCACCCTTCGGGATCCGGAGGAGTTTACCCGGCCCCATCCGAACGCTCTCGCCCCCCGCGGAGAAGACCCCCTCACCGCGAACCACCTGAACCGTCACCGGGGCGTCGGCCATGTGGACAGGCACCTCCTTCCCCGGCTCCAGACCGACCTGACGGATCTTCAAAATCGGCTCATCCACGAGCACCGCTACGCCGCGCCCTTCATGGCTGAACACCTCCCTGCTTTTGAGATCGATAACATCCATTTTTACACCTCCAATAGCACCCCATTTTCAGGGAAGCCTCTTCCCCTCCAGCGCGATCTCTTCCAGACCCCGCCGGTCGAGGATTCGGATCTGCGCCCCCCGTGAGCGGATCAACCCCTGGCGGTTCAGCTTGGCGAGAATCCGGGAAAGGGTCTCCGGAATTGTCCCCAGGAGCGCCGCGAGCTGACCCTTGGAGACATCCAGCGCCACCGTTCCGTTGCCGTCCCGGCCACCCAGGTAGAGCAGGTATTTGGCAAGCCTTCCGGGAACCTCCTTAAGCGACAGATCCTCGATGAGCCCGGCGAACTGCCGGAGGCGCTTCGACAACTGCGCCATCATGTTCAGCGCAAGGGCCGGATCCTGCCGGATAACGCTGCTAAAGGCCACACGCGGAAAGAAAAGAACGGTCGACGGAAGCGCGGCCACGGCATCCGCCGGAAATCCCTGACCGGTAAAAACAGAAACCTCGCCAAAGGATTCCCCCGGCCCGCAGAGGTGCAAAATCTGCTCCTTCCCCTCCGTGGAGACCTTGAAAATCTTTATGCGGCCCCCGCAGACCACGTAAAATCCCGTCCCCTCATCGCCTTCAGAGAAGATCCGCTCTCCTTTCCGGAAGGAACGTTTCACACCGATCCGTGACAGCGCCTCGTACTGCGCCCGCAAAAGGCCGCTGAAAAGGGGAATCCCGGCCAGCTGTCCGGCTACGTCCGCCATTTTGGTCTCCTTCGGAGAAATGATTTACACATCCCTTTGACTGATGTCAAAGTTCTTTTTGG
>CAKKRN010000155.1:3778-11271 GCA_919902745.1 Syntrophaceae bacterium
CGATCGTTTCCGCCGTTAGTGTTGACAGGATGGGCAGAACCATGTCCCTCGCCCACCCTGGGTGATCCGTTCGATTTTGCCGCCGCATCGTCGGCAGATTTCGCCATGACGTCCATAAACCGCGAGATGGTCCTGATTCGTGCCGCTGCATCCGAAGAGATCCCGCCAGTCCGAGACCGTTGTTCCGCGGCAGGCGACAGCCCGTTCGAGGATCGCGACAGACATCTTCGCCACCTTCCGCCATTCCACCGGCGACAGACCGCACGAAGGTCGCCTTGGGTCGATCCCCGCCGCAAAGAGGATCTCGCAGGCGTAGATATTTCCGATCCCGGCGATCAGCCGCTGATCCATCAGAAAAGATTTCACCGGAAGCCGCCGCGTCCGGGCGATCTCCCGGAGACGGCGCGCCGAAAGCCCTCCGAGAGGATCTTCCACAAGCGCAGGGGTGTTCTCTACCGGCTGCACGGTGAAGGTCGCAAACCGGCGTGGATCAATGAGGATAAGCGTTCCGGCGGGAAAAGCGATCACCAGACGGCTGTAAGCAACAAAAGGGGGGCCGCTCCCGATTCTCCCGGAACCGTTCAACGGTTCTCCTGTTTTGCTCCTGCGGACCCGGGAGAACAGCGGAACGCCGCCTTTCCGCCAGAAAAGCCTTCCGGACATCCGGAGATGAAGCTCCGCCGTTAGACCGCCGCTGATGCAGATCTGCAAGAATTTCCCCCGGCGTTTCACGGCTTCGACCCGCCGCCCAACCAGCCCCTCGATTTTCCCCAGCCGGGCATCGAGAACCTCGATTCGGAGGATCTCCTCACCCGGCAGGATGGTTTTCAACTGGCGGCAGAGGGTTTCGACCTCAGGAAGTTCCGGCATCGTGCGTTCTCCTAAAAATAGAAAAAAAGCGGCAGTGCATCGGCCCGCTTGTCCTGTCCGCCCTGTGATTCTAACCGACGGAACCACCTTGTCAAGGAGAAAAGGGGTGGGTGCAAATCAGGGTTCTCCCATCTCTTTAAATATCGGAAGCGTGAGTTCTCTTTTGCCGATAACATGAACTACAAGTTCCGTATTAACTTTCTCAATGTATTATAGTATGTTACATATCATTACTGTTAATATACCACGCGCCAGGAAGGCATTTCCGTAAATACAGGAACTTCTGGTTCCCATAATAATGGAGGGTTATTTATAAAAAGGCTGTCATAATGGCATGTTGTGTCGATGGCACGGATCTTCCACTATATCCCTGCATCGTTTGTCCGGCGGACAGATTCCGGGAACGGCCATCACCTTGATCGGGGCAACGATTGTTGCAGCACCGAAAAGATCTTCCGCCCGTGGAGAGGCGGCCGCGGCGGCAAGGAACCAGAGACGGACGAACGGCGAGGATGATGCGACATGGCTTTGCCCAAGGGAAAAACAGTCACTCTGACGGGGATCGTCATCCCGGCGGACTGGAACGACCGTCAGGAAGTGATCGCCGCGGCCCTCGCCACAGCGGATGAAAAGGAGTACCGAATCTGTACGACGAAAAAGGGGAAAGAGCTTCTGGGTGAGCTCCAGCGCGAGGTCGAGGCGACCGGCGTCCTGGATCGGGATGAAAAAGGCAGGAATGTCATAACCATCAGAAGCTATATCGTCAAGTAAACAGAAGGATTACGGCCATGCCGCCCCGTCGAAATTATTTATTGACAGGCCGTTTCAGAAAGAGTAGATGCTCGACGAAAATGAACAGGGATGGTTGCATCGTGACATTTGCTTACAAAATACAGAGATCCCGACAGCAATGGCGATTCCCAACAAAAAGAGAGGTCTCGTCCTCTCTTTTTGAGCATTAAGAACATAAGGAGGCATAAAACAGATGGAAAGTGAGACACTTTTTGCGGAGGAGGCGGAACCTCCAGGTAGTAGGACCGGCAACGGTCTGCAACTTAACATTGAACATGTAGGCGCATCCCTGGACACCCTCTTTCCCCTCGCTGCGGTTCCGGCCAGACCGGCGCCGAGGCTGTCCGCTTTCAGCGACAGCAGGGCGAGGGCCTTCCGGAAACGATTTTTCCCGAACACAACCCTCAAGGAATGGAACGACTGGCATTGGCAGCTTCGCAACCGCATCCGCGACGCGGAGACGCTGGGGCGAATGATCCGCCTGTCGGAGGATGAACTCCACGCGATGATCGGCGCGGCAGGCGCCATCCCGCTGGCAATCACCCCCTACTACATGAGCCTGATCGATCCGTGGAACCCGCGCCAGGCGCTGCGTCGGACGGTCGTACCCACCGTGCACGAGCACTTCCGCAGCAGCGGCGAGGCGGATGACCCGCTCCACGAGGATGAGGACAGCCCGGTCCCCGGGATCGTCCACCGCTATCCGGACCGCGTCCTGTTTCTGGTGACGGGGATCTGCGCGACCTACTGCCGGTACTGCACCCGGTCGCGAATGGTCGGCCACCAGGGCAACCACTGCCAGAACACCGAACAGTGGGAAAAAGGGATCGCATACATTGCGGCGCACCCGGAGATCCGGGACGTCCTCCTTTCGGGCGGGGATCCATTGACCCTGGCCGACGAACAACTGGAGTGGCTGCTCGCACATCTGCAACGGATCCCGCATGTGGAGCTGATCCGGATCGGCACGAAGGCGCCGGTCGTCCTCCCGCAGCGGATCACGCCCGCGCTGGTAAAGATGCTCAAGCGGTACCACCCGCTCTGGATCAGTATCCACACGGCCCATCCGGATGAGTTGACCCCGGACGTCGCCCGGGCGTGCGCACGCCTTGCGGATGCGGGGATCCCGCTCGGAAGCCAGACGGTCCTGCTTTCCGGAATCAACGACGACGTGGAGACCATGAAACGTCTCGTCCACGGCCTGCTGAAGATCCGGGTCAAGCCTTACTACCTCTACCAGTGCGATCCGATCCCCGGCTCGTCCCATTTCCGGACCCCGGTCTCGAAAGGGCTGGAGGTGATCCGGGGCCTCCGGGGATTCACGACCGGCTATGCGGTGCCGACCTACGTCATCGACGCCCCCGGCGGCGGCGGGAAGATCCCGCTCCTGCCGGAATACGTCGAGGGACGCGAGGAGGGCGACCTGCTGCTGCGCAACTACGCGGGGAAGGTCTTCCGCTATCCGGACTGCCCATCAACAGAAGGCGTCATCCATTGAGAAAAATGGATTACAAGGAATGATGTCATGGTGAGCTTGTCGAACCATGACAGGGGGTTTAGTTAAGGATGACAATAAGGGTACAGCCGTGAAGATCGGCATCACGTACGACCTTCGGGATGATTACATCGCCGAGGGCTACACGGAGGAAGAGACGGCGGAGTTCGACCACCCGCGGACGATCGACGCGATCGAAGAGGCTCTGCGCGATCTCGGCTACGAGACAGACCGGATCGGCCACCTCCGGGCGCTGACCCGGCGCCTCGTCGCCGGCGACCGATGGGATCTCGTCTTCAACATCGCCGAAGGGCTCCGGGGGTTCGGCCGCGAGGCGCAGGTCCCGGCTCTGCTGGACGCCTGGGAAATTCCGTATACCTTCTCCGACCCGCTGGTGCTTTCGCTCACGCTGCACAAGGGGCTGACGAAGCGGGTGATCCGCGATTTCGGCATCCCGACGCCGGATTTCGCCGTCGTAGAGACGCCGGAGGAGATCGCGGCTGTGGCGCTGCCCTTTCCGCTCTTCGCCAAACCGGTCGCGGAGGGGACGGGAAAGGGGGTCACCGCTGCCTCGAAGATCGTAGACCCGGCGGGACTCGATCGCGTCTGCCGCGAATTGTTGGCGGTTTTCCGGCAGCCCGTCCTCGTCGAGACCTTCCTGCCGGGCAGGGAGTTCACCGTCGGGATCATCGGGACCGGCGCGGAGGCATTTGCTCCCGCGGTGATGGAGGTCCATCTCACGGAAAAGGCGGAAAAGGAGGTCTACTCTTACGCGAACAAGGAGGATTGGCACGGGCGAATCGAGTACCGCCTCGCCGCGGACGCGATGGCACGGGCAGCAGCGGAAACGGCGCTGGCCGCCTGGCGCGGTCTCGGCTGCCGCGATGGGGGGAGGATCGACCTGCGCGCCGATACGGAGGGAATCCCCCATTTCATGGAGGTAAACCCCCTTGCGGGTCTCCGCCCCGATCATTCCGATCTCCCGATCCTCTGCGAACTGGCGGGAATAAGTTATCGGGAGCTGATCGCCGGGATCATGCGTTCCGCCCTGAAACGCATCGGGAAAAGAACATGAGAATTGCCATCACCCACGGAGAGGTGGGTGCAGGGGCGGGCCGGGACGAACAGGATGTCCTCACACAGGCGGCTTTTGTCTCCCAGGGCCTTGCCTCCCTGGGCCACGAGCCCGTTGCCATCCCTGTCTCGTTGAACCTCTCTGCGGCCGCGCAGACGCTCGCGGAGCTGCGGCCCGCAGTGGTCTTCAACCTTGTAGAAACGATTGTCGGAAAGGGGAGCCTGATCCATCTCATTCCCGCCCTCCTCGACGCGCTGAAGATCCCTTACACCGGCGCGGGGATGGAGGCGATGTTCCTCACGTCCAACAAGCTCATCGCGAAGCGGTGGCTCGCCGCCGCCGGCCTCCCGACGCCCGCATGGTTCACGGCTCAGGGGACACCTTGCGGCAAGGTGTCCCCAATGCATGAGGAATTGCGGATCGAAGGGCCGTGGCTCATCAAGTCGGTCTGGGAGCATGCCTCCATCGGCCTCGACGAGGATTCGGTCCTTTTCGGGGCGGACCGGAAGCGGCTCCTCGCGGAGATGGAAGCCCGCTGCGAGGCGTTGGGAGGGGCCTGCCTGGCCGAGGCCTACATCGACGGCCGGGAGTTTAACCTCTCCCTGCTGGCGGGCGAGGGCGGGCCGGAGGTCCTGCCCCCTGCCGAGATCCGGTTCGACGGCTACCCGCCGGGGAAAGTCCGCGTCGTCGGCTACCGGTCGAAGTGGGAGGAGGGGACATTCGAGTTTGCGAACACCCCCCGGACCTTCCAATTTCCCGCGCAGGACGCCCCGCTGCTTTCACAACTGAAGGAACTTGCGCGCAGGTGCTGGAAAATCTTCGATCTGCGGGGATACGCGCGGGTCGATTTCCGTGTGGACAAAGCGGGGCGGCCCTGGATCCTCGAGGTGAACGCGAATCCCTGCCTCTCTCCGGACGCAGGGTTCTCCGCGGCGACCCATCGGGCCGGCCTGACGTTCCCGGACGTCCTGGCACGCATAATCAGGGTCTGTCCCCAATTAAAATGATGGCGGATTCGATAACATACCGCGAGGAGGTGAAGCCGGGGGACCGGCAGGCGGTCGGTCGGCTCGTCCGCGCGACTCGGTTTTTCTCGGAGGAGGAAATCGGTATCGCCGTCGAGCTCGTCGAGGAGCGGCTGGCCAAAGGCGACGCGAGCGGCTACCTCTTCCTTTTCGCCGAAGAGGGAAATCGGCTGATCGGCTACGCCTGCTTCGGCCCGATCCCCGGAACCGTGCACAGCTTCGACCTTTACTGGATCGCCGTGGACCCCGGGGAGCAGGGACGGGGAGTCGGCCGCAAGCTCATGGCCGTGTCGGAGACGCTCATCGCGCAACGCGAGGGAATGCGCGTCTATGCGGACACATCCTCCCGCCCCCAGTACGAAGCGACCCGAGCCTTCTATCTTTCCTGCGGCTATGTTCAGGAAGCCCTCCTCGCCGATTTCTACGCACCGGGCGACGGCAAAGTCATCTTCGTCAAGCCCCTTTCCGCGCGGTCGCACTGAAGATCTGCATTGAATGTTCTTGCCTCCTTCCATACCGTATGGTAATGGATGCTATTATCTCTACTCATGCAAAAGCCAACCTGCTCCACAGGACCAAGAAACGGCGCGTCGCTCGGATGCAGCGCCGCTTCTTGTATAACACAGGCATAACGTAGGAAGGAGCGAAGCCATGAGATTCATCCCCAGGGAAGAAAAATTCTTTGACCTGTTCGAGGAGCTGGCCGACCGGATCGAGGCCGGGGGAAAGCTCTTCTTCGAGCTGGTTGAGGATGGCGTCTACAACGAGGCGCAGGTCGCGAGGCTCAAAGAGATCGAGCACGAGGCGGACGTCATCACCCACCGGACCTACGAGAAGATGCACACCTCCTTCATCACGCCGCTGGACCGCGAGGACATCTACAGCCTTGTTAATAAAATGGACAGTATTCTCGATATGACGGAGGCGTCCGCCGCCCGCATCGTCCTCTACAGGGTGAAGGCGCCGTCCCCGGCGATCATCGAGCAGGCGCAGGTCCTCAACGAGGCAATCGGGAAGGTCAAGACGATTATCCACGGCCTTCGGGACATGAAGAACGCCCCGCAGATCCTCCAGGCCTGCGTCGAGATCAACACCCTGGAAAACGCCGGGGACATTATCCTGCGGTCAGCGATGGCCCATCTCTTCGAAAACGAACAGGACGTCCGCGAGCTGATCAAGTGGAAGGAGATCCACGAGCGGATCGAAGAGGCGATCGATGTCTGCGAGGACGTCTCAAACATCGTGGAGGGGATCGTCCTGAAAAATGGCTGATATGACACTGGTCATCCTCCTCGTTTTTCTGGCGCTGGTCTTCGATTTCATCAACGGCTTCCACGACGCCGCAAATTCCATCGCCACCGTCGTGTCGACCCGCGTGCTCAAGCCGCAGCACGCCGTCCTCTGGGCCGCGTTTTTCAACTTCATCGCCGCGTTCTTCTTCGAGACCAGGGTCGCCAGCACGATCGGGAAAGGGGTCGTCGACCCCGGGGCGATCACCCTGGCCGTCGTTGCCGCCGGTCTTGTCGGGGCGATCACCTGGAACCTCATCACCTGGTGGATGGGCCTCCCTTCATCTTCGTCGCACGCCCTCATCGGCGGGCTCGCGGGGGCCGCGGTGGTCCACGGCGGCTGGGGGGTTCTGCAGGGGGCCGGGATCTTCAAGATCGCGATCTTTATCGTCCTCTCGCCGCTGATCGGCTTCCTGCTGGGGTTTCTCTACATGGTCGGGGTGCTCTGGATCGTACGGGACAAGACCCCGTCGAAGGTCGACGGAATCTTCCGAAAGCTCCAGCTCGTCTCAGCAGGGGCGTACTCGCTTGCGCACGGACTCAATGACGCACAGAAGACGATGGGGATCATCATGCTGATCCTCGTCTCGACCGGGCACATGGCCGCAGCCGACCTCGGCAAACACGCCCCGTGGTGGATCATCCTTTCGTGCCACAGCGTCATTGCCCTCGGGACGATGTTCGGCGGCTGGCGGATCGTAAAGACCATGGGCGTGCGAATCACCAAGCTCGCCCCGATCGGCGGGTTTGCCGCCGAAACCTCAGGCGCAACCACCATCATCTGCGCCTCGCTGCTGGGAATCCCCGTCTCGACCACGCACACCATCACCGGCGCCATCGTTGGCGTCGGCGCCACCCACCGCTTCACCGCGGTGCGCTGGGGGGTGGCGGGGACAATCGTCTGGGCCTGGGTCTTGACGATCCCGCTGTCGGCGCTGGTTGCCGCC
>CAKKRN010000156.1 GCA_919902745.1 Syntrophaceae bacterium
GATAAAAGAGGGGAATTCTCTCCTTGACAAGCGGGGTCACCTTGATATGATCACGACGATTTGGACGGCATGGAGAGACTGGATAGAGGGCAATCACGAGAGGCGAGTGGAAGTATGATCTCCGCAGGAAGACTCCCCACGACCCGCTGGCGCTTGCGGGAGGGAAACCAGGATATCGAGGATCTGCTGGTCCGGGAGCTGGGGATAAGCCCGATCATCTCCAGGATCATTATGAGCCGTGAAATCTGCGATCCGGATGTTGTTCGCCGCTACCTCTCCCCTTCCCTGCAGGATCTGCACAATCCCTTTCTGATGCAGGATATGAAAAAGGCGGTTGACCGCCTCATCCTCGCCGTTTACCGGAACGAAAAAGTGGTCGTCTATGGGGATTACGATGCCGATGGAATTACCTCCGTCGTCGTCCTTATCCATTTTCTCAGAGAGATTTATCCGGGAGCGACCTACCATATCCCCGACCGGATAACGGAGGGCTATGGTCTCAACCGGGATGCGGTCGAACGGTTCCGATCCCAGGGGATCGGCCTGATCGTCACCGTCGATTGCGGCATAGCGGATCATGACGCGGTCGCGTATGCACGGCAACTGGGGATGGATACGATTATCCTGGATCATCATGAACTTTCCGACACCCTCCCCGCTGCGGCGGCGGCAGTCAATCCGAAGCGGGCGGATTGCCGCTTCCCGTTCAAGCATCTGGCCGCCGTCGGCATCGTCTTCAACTTTCTGATTGCGATGCGCGGCGCCCTCCGCCGGGAAGGGTTCTGGCGGAACGATGCCTATCCCAACCTGCGGGAATATCTCGATCTTGTGGCTCTGGGAACGATCGGCGACATCGTGCCGCTGGTTGACGAAAACCGGATATTCGTCAAAATCGGCCTTGATCTGATATCGGAGGAGAGAAGAATCGGTTTGCGCGCCTTGAAACAGGTTTCCGGGATGGAGCATCAGGTGATCGATTCGAGCAAGGCATCCTTCGCGCTGATCCCCCGAATCAATGCGGCGGGACGGATCGCCTCGGCCGGCGAAGCCGTAGAGCTCCTGCTCACCGAGAATCCGGATCAGGCCGAAGAGCTTGCCAGGAAACTGGACGGTTTCAACCGGAAACGCCAGGCGATGGAGAAGGTGATCTTCAATGAGATTCTGGAAAAGGTCGAAAAAGGGATCGCGGTCGGGGAGAGCGGGCCGCTCGTCTTCGCTTCGCCCCGTTGGCACCCGGGCATCCTCGGCATCGTCGCCTCCAAGCTCGTCGATCGCTTCGGCAGGCCGACCATTCTGATCAGCCTGAAGGACGGGGTCGGGAAAGGATCGGGACGCAGCGTCGCCGATTTCAATATTTTCGAGGGGCTGAAACGCTGTCAAGCGCATCTTCTTTCCTACGGCGGCCACCACTATGCCGCGGGCATTTCGATCCGGGAAGAGGATATCGATCCTTTTTCAAAACTGCTCCGCGAGATCGTCCGTGAAAATGGCCCGGAACCCGATTTTGCGGTCTGCACAATCATTGACGCCCAGTGCGGTCTGATGGACATCACGCATGAGCTTCTCTCCCAGATCGAGCGACTGGCCCCATTCGGAAGCCGGAACCCGGAGCCGGTCTTCTGCGTCCGGAATGTCAGCGTGGCCTCTCCCTCGATTGTCGGGAACAACCATCTGAAGATGCGCGTCAGCCATGACGGCGTATCCCGGAACTCCATCTGGTTCAGCAGCGGACAATACCTTCCGGAACTCTCCGCGGCGGTCCTGGATATCGTATTCACGCCGCAAATCAATACCTGGAACGGCAACGCGGATATCCAGCTCAAGATGAGGGATG
>CAKKRN010000157.1 GCA_919902745.1 Syntrophaceae bacterium
ACTGGTGCACGGGGGAATGCAGGGCGGGAGCGATGGTGGGGGATTCGTTGAGTGACAAGGACGGCTCACGTGTCAAACACCTGTACGGAGGATGTTGGGATGGAACGGAGACAAAGAGGAATACGGAGGATACGTTGGTTATGAAAGGTACTATGAACGAAAATGAAAATGAATGCCGTCTTGAGCGGATGACGCAGGATGAATTGAAGAAATACCCTGATTTTCGTAATCTTCGTCCATGGATAGTTTATCCAGGTTCAGTCCAAGTTGGGACGTATAAGTAACACAACAATGATCCTTTTTTCCTCCCCTTAACTCAACAAAATTAAGGGGAGGTTAGGAGGGGTTATATTCCTGTTGATTGTATCCAAATATGAAAAACCCCTCGCGAGTTACGCGGGGGCAGAGTCTGTCTTGAAGTGGAGAGCGCGATTGCGCGCTAACGGCCTAGAAGCTATGAACGAACACGCTTTCCATGTACGGCGTATCGTCGTGAGGAAAGTAGTACTTTGTAGTGATCGTTTTGCAATCTGGGCTGAATTCTCCCTCGGAGCTCCTGGTATTGTCGCGAAGGAATCGGTACCAGTAGATTTTGTTTCCGGACATGGTACCGCTGGTACAGTAGTCCACTCCTCCAGCGCATGCTGCGTTGTAATCGAGTTGACCGTATGCGAGCCACGGAGGGTACGCGCCGATCGTGAACGGATTTTCAGGGCTTCCGACCTCGACCCACGTGTCCCCATTCACGAAGTCTTTGCAGTCGTTCGGGAGCTGGTAGTGCTCGCCATTGGGAAGGTCGTACCCGCAGTCGTTGTAGCGGACACCTTCCTCGTTGATGGTGAATTTGTTGCCATCAGGAGGGCACAGGTCCAAACCCTCCGCCAACCATGCCGAGCAGAACTCGTCGTTCGTGGAGCGATCCTTCGGGCACTCGAGCTTGTCGCCGATTTTGCAATCGCCCCCAAAGGGATCCTCCGGCGTCGGGCCGCACACTTTGCTCCCGCCTGTTCCGCTGGAGCTGGTGGTACCGCCGCCCCCACCACTCGCGCTCGTGCCGCTCGACGAGGTCGAGCTGGTTGAGTTT
>CAKKRN010000158.1 GCA_919902745.1 Syntrophaceae bacterium
ACGATCGGGCATTGATTGCGGCCGATCACGCTGTAATACCAGTGCCAGGCCTCCGGGTTCAGGGGCTCGCCGACGGAGCCGAGAATCCGGATCGAGGAGAGATCGATCCCCTCCACCCACTGGTTCCCCTCCTTGGCGATCGCGCGGATGGCCGTCGGGGCGGTGTAGAACTGGGTCACCTTGTACTTCTCGACGACCTGCCAGAACCGGCTGTAGGTCGGATAATTGGGGACGCCTTCGAACATCAGGGAGGTGGCGCCGTTGCAGAGCGGCCCGTAGATGACGTAGCTGTGGCCCGTCACCCAGCCGATGTCGGCGGTGCACCACCAGATGTCATTCTCGTGAACATCGAAGGCGAGCTTGTGCGTATAGGCCACGAAGAGCAGATAACCCGCGGTGGTGTGGAGGGCGCCCTTGGGCTGCCCGGTGGAGCCGGATGTGTAGAGGATGAAGAGGGGGTCTTCCGCATCCATCCATTCGGGCTCGCACCGATCGTCGACCTTCGCCATCTCCTCGTGCCACCAGAGGTCGCGGCCGGGCGTCCAGTCCGGTTTGATCGGGTCGCCGACCCTTTTCACCACGATCACCTTCTCGATGGAGGGGCAATCCCTCAGGGCCGCGTCGGCGTCCTTCTTCTGCGGCGCCGCCTTGGCGCCGCGGAAGCTCCCGTCGCAGACGACGAGAATCCTGGCCTTGGAATCCCGGATCCGGACCGAGAGGGCGTCGGGGCTGAAACCGCCGAAAACGACGGTGTGGACGGCGCCGACGCGGGAGCAGGCCAGCATGGCGACACCGGCCTCGGGGACCATCGGCATATAGATGCAGACGCGGTCTCCCTTCTTGATTCCGTGTGATTTCAATACATTTGCGAACTTGCAGACATCCGTATAGAGCTCGCGGTAGGTGATGGCCCGCTCCTCGGCCGGTTCGTTTCCGACCCACTGGATCGCAACCTTGTCGCCCCTCTTTTCCAACTGCCGGTCGAGGCAGTTGTAGGAGACGTTTAGCTTCGCGCCCTCGAAATACTTCACATAGATCGGACCCTTGCGGATGTCGAAATTGAAATCCTCGACCCTGTCCCACTTTTTGAAGAAGGTAAGGTACTCATCGGCCTGCTTGGCCCACCAGCCCGGCGGGTCGGCCAGAAACTCCCGGTAGAGCCCCTCATACTCCTCCCTGCTCTTGATGTAGGCGATTTTACGAACCCTTTCGTGTACCGGATAGACCTCTTTCAACGGGACCTTCTCTTCTTCTCCCATAGCGACCTCCTATAGATTACTGCCGGACTAATGTCCTGTTATCAAAAAAAAGACCCTTCCCTGGTCGGACCGGGAAGCGAAGACAGGCTTGCGCGGGAAGATCGACTTTTTGTGAGAGCGCCAAGACTGCCGCTGCGGAGTATCTTCAAACCAGGGAATAAATTCTGAACATCTCAAGAGACGCCGCCGATTATGAACGGCGGTCACTATCTGACCAAAGGTCATGTCATTTTGTGTCTGCTCTATATCAAGGCGATTCTGATGTCAAGAAATATTTTGGAGCCTTGGAAAAACCTTTTTCAGATGCAAACAGCCATTCAACGCCTCCGGTTTCTGAAAGACGTAGGGTGCATTCGCGAAGCGTAACGCACCGAAACAAATGGTGCGTCAAGACGCACCCTACATGGCTCGCGAAAGCGGGGGCGGGAATGACAAGTTGGGGTATCTTTCAAAGGTTTCGGCTCAAGCGGACGTTTAACCCCTACGGTTTCCGAAAGCGGGCGGTTCCGGTTCAGATGTGTTCTTTTTGACACAGAACGGGTAGAATCTCCGGCCGATTTTGCCCCAGTCCCGTTTCGGGCCCACGGACTCCCTCTTTGGTTCCGGAGGCGCAGGCACAGGAGGGATCCACGGACCCCAATCACCGAATATCTTGTTTACACTTACGTTTTAATGATTGGGCTCCATCGGCCGGCGACTGCGGCTGTTCGGAGCGGCTTCGCGGATCCGTTGGTTGGTATGGTGATTGCAGGAAGCAGTTAGAACCATTTTCCGCCCGGCTGCGGTCCGCACCGGGGCGGGAAAAAAATGGGCTTGACATCGCCCCAGGGCGGTGTTAGCTTGCCGTTCTATATCTGTGAGAGGAGGTGGTGTCCCGAGCAGATGTTTTGGCGGCCTTCGGGAAT
>CAKKRN010000159.1 GCA_919902745.1 Syntrophaceae bacterium
CCGGATGTCCTCGTCATGACCGCCACCCCGATTCCGCGAACCCTGGCCATGACGGTCTACGGGGATTTGGACATCTCCGTGATCGATGAGATGCCCCCCGGAAAACTACCCGTCCGGACGAAGGTGTTTTCCGAGTCCCAGCGCACCCGCGTCTATGAGATCATCCGCCGGGAGGCGAAAAAGGGGAATCAGATCTTCATTGTCTATCCGCTTGTCGAAGCATCGGAAAACCTGGACCTCAAAGATGCGACGCGGATGGCGGAACATCTCCGGAAGGAGATCTTTCCGGACTGCCGTGTCGGTCTCGTCCACGGCCGGATGAAGGGAAAAGAAAAGGAGCGGATCATGAACGACTTCGGCAATAAAATGATCGACATCCTTGTCTCCACCACGGTCATCGAGGTCGGTATCGACATCCCCGAGGCGTCGTTGATGGTGATCGAACATGCGGAACGTTTCGGCCTTTCGCAACTCCACCAGTTGCGGGGGAGGGTAGGGCGGAGCGACATCCCCTCCTTCTGCATCCTGCTGACCGGGGACACGATGCCGCATCGTGGCGGGGACACCTTGCCGCAAGGTGTCCCCATTGCCCGCAAGCGGCTCCGGGTCATGGAACAGACCAACGATGGCTTCCGGATCGCCGAAGAGGATCTGGCCATCCGCGGTCCCGGGGAATTCATGGGGACCCGGCAATCGGGTCTGCCCGACTTCCGGATCGCCAGCGTCGTCCGCGACGGCCGCATCCTGGGAGAGGCCAGGGCGGATGCCTTCGCCCTGGTAGAGGATGATCCGCTGCTGGAAAACCCCGACCATCTCGCACTCCGAGAGGTGTTGCTCCGCCGCTGGAGAGGCAGGCTGGAGATGGCCAAGACCGGATGATGGATGAATTCTTTTGACAAAAAGGGATAAATTGATATAGAGACATATTCGCTTTTAAGCTCTGTTGCGAATGCGATTGAACAGACCAACGGGAACAAGACCATGAAAAAAGTGATATCCATCGGGCTTATCGGATTTGGAACCATCGGCACCGGCGTCATCAAACTTCTGCGGAAGAACGGTGAACTCATCGCCGGTCGTCTCGGTGCTGAGCTCCGACTGCAGAGAATTGCAGATATCGATATCCGAAAATCCCGGGGGATCACGGTGGATGATTCGCTCCTCACGACCGACGCCGCTGATATCCTCAATGATCCGGGGATTGACATTGTCGTCGAGCTCATGGGCGGCTACGAACCGGCCCGGACCTTTATCCTGACCGCCATGGGCCAGGGGAAACACGTTGTTACGGCGAACAAGGCCCTGCTGGCAACGCATGGAGACGAGATTTTCCGGGGCGCAGCACAACACGGGGTCAATATCGGCTTTGAGGCCAGCGTCGGCGGGACGATACCGGTGATCAAGACGATCAAGGAGAGTCTCATCGCCAACCGGATCCAGTCCATCTCCGCGATCGTAAACGGAACATCCAATTTCATTCTGAGCAAGATGACGGATGAAGGCGGCTCCTTTGAGACGGTTCTGAAAGAGGCGCAGAACCTGGGATTTGCCGAGTCCGATCCCGTTTATGACATTGAGGGGGTCGACGCCGCCCACAAACTGGCGATCCTCCTCTCCCTCTGCTACGGGAAAAAGGTTCATCTGGACGATCTGTACCGGGAGGGGATCTCCCGAATCGGTGAACAGGATATCGCGTTTGCCCGGGAACTCGGTTACCGTATCAAGCTGCTGGCCATAGCGATCCGCAGAGAGACAGAGATCGAGGCAAGGCTTCACCCGACGATGATTCCCTTCGATCACCTCCTCGCCAATGTCAACGGCAATTTCAACGCCTTTCACATTGTCGGCGACGCATCCGGCTCGGTATTTCTCTATGGTCAGGGCGCTGGCATGATGCCGACGGCCAGTGCCGTCGTCAGCGATATCGTCGATATCGCACGCGATATACGAAAAGGGATTACCGGTCGCGTCCCCCCTCGGGTTCTTGACGAAGAAACCATTGAAAAGATTCAACTGATGCCTTTTGACCAGATCCGGACGAACTACTATTTCCGTTTCACCGTCGCCGATCTCCCCGGCGTACTTTCAAGGATCTCCGGCATCCTGGGCGCCAACGATATCAGCATCGCCACCGTCATCCAGAAGGGGCGAATGCAGACGCAGGGGGGGGGCGTTCCAATCGTGATGACCACCTATAAGGCCAGGGAAAGGGATGTCCGGAAGGCCCTGGAGGATATCGACCGTCTCGATATCGTGATGGGGAAAACCATGCTGATACGAATCGAGGACGACAATCTCTAACCGTTCCGCAATCAATCCCGCTGCTTTCGCAAGGGCCGGCTGCAGCTGCGTTACGCATTCACCTTTGCCCGCCTTTGCGGAGGAAGAGTTGCGGCGGATCTATTTTATTATGAGGATTACACGCTGATGAAATACGTGATCCTGCTGGGCGACGGAATGGCGGACGAACCGCTTGCCGACTTGGGAGGCAAGACCCCGCTGCAATATGCCCGCACCCCCCATATGGACCGGATGGCCTCGAAGGGAACCCTTGGACTGATCGATACAATCGCTCCCGGCCTTTCGCCGGGTAGCGATGTCGCAAATCTCGCCGTCCTCGGTTACGACCCCAGGTTCTGCTATACCGGCAGGGGGCCGCTCGAAGCGGCCAGCATGGGGATCATTCTCGCGTCGGAAGATATCGCTTTCCGCTGCAATCTCGTGACACTCAGCGACGACGGCGGCGATCCGGTCATGGAGGATTTTACGGCCGGTCACATCTCTTCCGTCGAAGCCAGGCAAATGGTTGTCGACCTCGGCAAGGCGATCGGGTCGGAGACGTTCATTTTTTATCCGGGCGTCAGCTACCGGCATCTGCTGGTCTGGAAGGGGGGAGAGATCGGCATTGCTGCTACACCGCCCCATGATATTACCGGCAAGATCACCAGGCCCTATCTTCCCCAGGGAGAGGGCGCCGATACGATCAGACGCCTGATGCAGCTCTCCCGTGATTTTCTGGCGAACCATCCGGTGAACCGGGATAGGCGAGACCGGGGGCTCAAGCCCGCGACCTCCATCTGGCTCTGGGGGCAGGGCAGGGCGCCGCGGTTGCAGAAGATTACGGAGCGATTTCAGATTCGCGGCGGTATGATCTCCGCTGTGGATCTGCTGAACGGCATCGGGGTTTATGCCGGTCTGGAGGTCTTATCGGTCAACGGCGCCACCGGATACACGGATACCAATTACGTCGGCAAAGCGGAAAAAGCCCTTTCGGCCCTTCGTGAACTTGATCTGGTCTTCATCCATGTCGAGGCCCCCGATGAGATGGGCCATGAAGGCAACCTGCAGGGAAAAATCAAGGCCATCGAGGATTTCGACGAAAAAGTCGTCGGAACGGTTCTGCGCGGGATTCCCCAGTTCGGAGACTTCCGTGTGGCTGTTTTGAGCGACCATCCGACCCCGATCCGCCTGAGAACGCATACCGCCGACCCAAGTCCAATTGCCACCCTCTTTTCGCTGGACAGCGAAAATCAGGCCCGAGGATTCGCTTTCGGGGAGAGCGAGGCAAAAAGATCGGGCAATATGATTTCTCCCGGACATCGCTTCTTGGAGAATTTTATCGGCGACGTGAGGCGATTGTTTGAACAGAACTCCCGTTAAGATCCGCGCCATCTATGCCGATACCGACGCGATGGGCATCGTCTATCACACCAATTATATCCGCTGGTTCGAGGTCGGACGGACCGAACTCTTCCGGGATATGGGAATCCTCTACACGGAGGTGGAGGCGGCCGGGTTCAATCTGCCGCTGACGCAGGTATATTGTCATTATCTTCTTCCGACGCATTACGATGATCTGGTTTTCGTTGAAACGGAGATTGCTTATCTGAAGCGGGCCAGCATGAAATTCGCGTACCTCATCTGGGATGAAAAACGGGAAAAACTGCTTACAGAGGGGTATACGGTTCATGCCTGCACGGACCGGGCCGGGAAAATCATTCGCATCCCGGCCGTCATTGCGGATAAAACCCGCTCATTTTATCCCAACTTTAAAGGAGAATAGGGAAAACCATGGCAGCAAAAATGGACAAACATGAACTGAATGAGCCGGACAAGCTTCAGCTTTTCTTTCTCCGTATCCGGGCGTTTGCGGGAAAGCACCGGGCACGAATCTATGCCGGAGGGGGAATTTTCATTCTGATCGCGCTGCTGGCCGGCGGCTGGTACCTCTACCGGGTCAATTACCAGGCCGGCGCGGGGAAGATATACAACCAGATTATTGAAGCCGCTGCAAAAGCGGGTTCTCCAGCCGGAGACGCAGCGGCGATCAAAGAATACACGGATCTCATCTCCCGGTACCCGCGGAGCCGGGCGGCCGTCACGGCTTATTACCGTCTCGGAAACCTCTATTTTGGTCGCCGTGAATACGATGCCGCAATCAGTGCTTATCAGGATTTTCTCAGGAACACCTCTGCTGAAAGCGATTTGATGACCCTGGCTTACAGCGGCCTTGGCGCCAGCCAGGAGGCGAAGAACGATTTGAACAAGGCGCTGGAATCCTATGACCTGGCGATGAAAACGCGTGCCGCGCCCTCTTTCGAGGCGCTGAATTACAGCAACATTGCGAGGATCTATGAGACGAAAAAAGATTCCGTGAAGGCTGCTGAGTTCTACCGGAAGGCCCTGGAGAAGACGACGGATCCGCTCATGACATTGTATCTGAAAAGAAAACTATCCATTTTGGGCTGATGGTGGTGGAGGGTCTGCGCCTGCCACAGGGGTGTCGGAGAGAGCAAATTTGTAAATCAATAATTTCTAAGAAAGTCGGTGGAATACAGCATGGCAGATGATTACTACAAAACGCTGGGTGTTGAGAAAAACGCCGATGCGGAGGCGATCAAGAAGGCCTATCGCAAGCTGGCCCTGAAGTATCACCCCGACCGGAACCCCGGAAACCGCGATGCGGAGGAGAAGTTCAAGAAGATCAGCGAGGCTTACGCCGTGTTGAGCGATCCTGATAAACGCAAGCAATACGAAAGCTTCGGATCGGATCAGTTCAGCCGGCGCTACAGCCAGGAGGAGATCTTCCGGAACTTCGATCTCAATGAGATCCTTCGTGATTTCGGATTCGGCGGCATGGGAGGGAATGAACGGGGATTTCGGGGTGCGGGCCGACGTGGCGCTTTCACCTACCGCACCGGCGGCGATCCGTTCGCAGAGCTCTTCAGGCAGGGGCAGCCGCATTATGAAACGCCGCAGAAAGGGGAAGATCTTCATTACAACCTATCGATAACGCTCGAGGAATCTGTATCCGGCGTAGAGAAAAAGCTTGCCCTTCAGCAGGATCATGAGGTCCATGAAATCAGCGTGAAAATTCCAGCGGGGATCAGCACAGGAAAGAAACTGAGACTTTCAGGCAAGGGATATGGCGGAATTCAAGGCGGCCCTTCCGGCGATCTCTATCTGAACATCACCGTACTCCCGCATCCGATCTTCGCCAGGGATGGAAACGATATCTACATCGAAAAATCGATCTCCTTCACACAGGCCGTTCTTGGGAGCAGCATCGAGGTCCCGACGATCGACGGTACGATCAAGAGGATCAAGGTCCCGGCCGGGACGCAGGGTGGTACGAAGATACGGATGAAAGGCTATGGCGTTCCCGGTCTCAAAGGCTCCGACTCTTCCAAAGGGGACCAGTTTGTGAAGATCAGCATTGACGTTCCCCGAAAAATCAATGACAAGCAGCTCCAACTGATCCATAAGCTTGCCGAAGCCGGAATTTAAAAGATTTTTTCTGCATCGACCGAGGT
>CAKKRN010000160.1:0-1443 GCA_919902745.1 Syntrophaceae bacterium
GTCTGTTCGCGGACGGTGGGCGTTCCGCGGCGGCCTTTGCCCCGGACCTCGAGGGGGTGGGAGGCGCCGAGGTGGAGGGTGTGCTTCCCGTATTTCCCGGAGAGGGCGTCGACCGCCTCGTAGAGCTCCCGGATCTTCTCCGCCCGGAGGGGGTCCTCGAAGAGGGAATACTGGATCCGCGTATCCTGGACGAGGTCCATCAGGACGACGCCGGTCGCCCGGTAGATTCCGTAGCGCTTGTACATCCCGTTGAACAGGCCGCGGAGCAGATCGGAGAGCTCCGGCGGGAGGGAAGAGGGGCGGTTGAGTTTCGCCTCCCGTCCCTCCGTATCGAAGTTCTGCTTCTTCAGGAAGACGCCGATCCGCCGGGGGGCGAGGCCGTAGCGCCGCGCCTTGATGCAGGCCGACTCCAGGTTCCGGAGCAGGTGGGCGAAGAGGTAATCCCGGTCGGAGGTCGGCGGGGCGAAGGTCTTCGTCTTGCTGATCGAGGTGTAGCTGCTCTTCTCCTCCGGCAGGACGGGATAGACCGACTCCCCCCGGAGCTCCCGCCAGATCTCCACGCCCGGCTTCGTGAACCGCTCCCGGACCGTTTTTTCGGAGAGGCGGGCGAATTCCAGCGCGGTCTTGACGCCCATCTTGGCGAGGTAGTCCGTCGTCGCCGGGCCGATCCCCCAGACCTTCTCCGCGGGCAGCGTCTCTAAATAGGCGGCGATGGCCCTCCCCGGGATGACGGTGAAGCCCATGGGTTTCCGGTGTTTGGAGGCGACCTTGGCGAGGACCTTCGTGATGCTGAGGCCCGCGGAGACGGTGATTCCCATCTCCCGAGCGATCTCCGTCTGGATCCTCAGGGAGATGGATTCATAGGAGGCCCGGAGCGCCCGCCTCATCTCGGTCAGGTCGGCGAAGGCCTCGTCGATGGAGTACTCCTCCACCTGGGGGGTGAAGCGGCGCATGATGTTGAACATCCGCCGGGAGAAGAGGCTGTAGGTCTCGTAGTCGGAGGGGAGGACGATCAGCCCCGGGCAGATCCGCTTCGCCTCGTGGAGGGCGCCCCCCCGTTTGATCCCTAACTTTTTGGCCGCGTAGCTTGCGCAGGCGACGATCCCCCGCTCGCCCCCCGTGATGAGCGGTTTCCCCTTCAGTTCCGGGTGGAGCGCCTCCTCACAGGAGGTGAAGAAGGCGTCCCCATCGATGTGGAGGATCGCCCGCGGCCAGTTGTGGAGGCTGAAAATGGTCTCATTCATGGCGCGTCCTGTTCCGAACAAAAAACCGCTTGCCTTTTCCCGATTTCAAGTATAATAGAACCATCGTTCTATTGTCAAGGTGTTTTTCAAAACCGGAGTCGGTTTCGCAAAAAGTCGGCAAGTCGTCATTGACAGCGCGGGGGAAAAGAGGTTAGTTTACCGCCGGCATGCGGCAACGCACGCCCGGATCCGCTTGAGG
>CAKKRN010000160.1:1543-7286 GCA_919902745.1 Syntrophaceae bacterium
GGTGTCCCCTGAACGAAAGATTCGTCAAGATATTGGCCACGGGTTTCGGGAGCGGGCTTGCGCCCCTGGCGCCGGGGACGGTGGGAACACTGGTCGGCATCCCGCTGTACCTGCTCTTTTCGGTCCTGCCGTGGCCGATCTGGCTGATCACGGTTCTGGCCTTTACCTGTCTTGCCTGGCATGTCGCGGATGAGGCGGAGAGGCTCTTTGGCCGGAAGGACGCGCAGTGCATCGTGATCGACGAGATCGCCGGTCTCCAGTGGACCCTTTTCCTGGTTGCGCCGACGGTTTCCCACGTGGCCATGGGATTTGTGCTGTTCCGGCTGTTCGATATCGTGAAGCCCTTCCCGGCGCGGCTCTTTCAGGAGCGGCTCCCGGGCGGTTGCGGGGTGGTTGCGGACGATCTGGCGGCGGGCGTCTACGGCAATCTGGCGCTTCAGGTTCTGATCCGGTGGCTGGGGATATGAAGCGGTAATCGATAAGGTCTTGAAAAGACTGGATTCCCGCCTGCGCGGGCATGACAACTTTGGCCGTATGCGGAGAAATAGAGGTCTCTACAGAGGTTTTGCATGAAAATCGGCATATTGACGATCGGAAACGAGTTGACGAGCGGTCGGATCCAGGATACCAATTCCTCCCTGATTGCCCGCACGATGCAGGAGCAGGGATGGGCGGTCGCGGGGATGATCTCCGTGGGCGATGACGACGGCGCCATCCGTGACGCGCTCGCGCATCTGCTGGCCCGCGTCGATGCGGTGATCGTGACGGGGGGCCTCGGCCCCACGGCCGACGACATCACGACGGCGGCCTTGGCCAAGGCGTTCGGCCTGGGGCTGTACAGCGACCCCGCCGTCCTCGCGCATATCCGGCGCCGTTTTGAGAAATTCCGCCTGCCGTGGACGGAGAACAACGCCAAACAGGCCGTTTTCCCGGAGGGGGCGGAGATCATCCCCAACCCGAATGGGACGGCGGCCGGCTTCGCCCTGCGGCGGGAGGGGCGGATCGTCGCGGTCATCCCGGGCGTTCCCGCCGAGGCCCGGAGGATGCTTCCCGAGGGGGTGATCCCCCTCCTCCGGAAGGCGTTCCCGGAGGCCGCGCTGCACGTGGAGACACTCACCTTCAAGCTTTTCGGGCTCCCCGAGGCGGCGGTGGACGAGGCGATGGCCGATGCGGATCTTGCGGGCCTCGGGGTCGGGATCGGTTTCTACCCGAACTTTCCCGAGAACCACCTTGTCCTGACGGCGCGGGAGTCCTTTGCGGACGCGGCCGGGGAAAAGCTCCGCGAGGCGGGGTCAAGGGTCGAGGCAAGGCTGGGGAAATATATCTTCGCCAAAGGAGAGGAGTCGCTCGCGGGAAACGTCGCCGGGCGGATGACCGAGCGGAAGCTCACGCTCGCCGTGGCCGAGTCCTGCACGGGCGGCCTGATCACGGACCGTCTTACCGACATTCCCGGCAGCTCCGCCTTTTTCGAACGCGGCGTCGTGACCTACGGCAACGCGGCCAAGACCGCCCTGCTCGGCGTTCCGGAGGCGGTGATCCGGGAGTACGGGGCGGTGAGCGCCGAGACGGCGCGCCGGATGGCGGAGGGGGTCCGGAAGTCGGCGGGAACCGATCTGGGCCTCGCCGTGACCGGTGTAGCCGGTCCCTCCGGCGGGACGGAGGCGAAGCCGGTGGGGACGGTCTTCATCGCGCTCGCCTGCGGCGAGACGACCGTCTGCCGTCCTTACGCCTTCCGCTGGGAGCGGCGGCGGAACAAGGTCATGGCCTCGCAGGCCGCGCTGCTGATGCTCTGGCGATATCTGACCGGGGAGTTGCGCGATGACGGCTGAACGGACGATCCGGGCCTTTCTGGCGCTCGATCCGCCGGAGGAGATCCTCCGGGAGATCGAGCGGATTCAGGACCGGTTGCGGAAACTCATCCGCGGGGATCTCCGCTGGGTCCGGCCGGAGGGGATCCACCTGACCCTGAAATTCTTCGGCGACGTCTCCGAAAATGCGGTCGTGAACATTTCGGTCGTCGCGGGGCAGGCCGCGGCGGCGGTCGGATCCTTCGAACTCGCGATCGGCGGTACGGGTGTTTTTCCCGACCCGAGCCGGCCCCGGGTCGTCTGGCTGGGGATGAACGGCGAGGTGGCGCGGCTGGTGACTTTTCAGCAGGGGCTGGAGAGGGCGCTCCGGGAGATCGGCTTTCCGCCCGAGGAGCGGCCCTTCCGGCCGCATCTCACGCTGGGACGGATCAAATCGCCGAAAGGGCTGACCGGTCTCGCGGAGGCGCTGGAAAAGGAAAAAACGGTTACAGCGGGACGGTTTACGGCCTCCGGTCTCAGCCTGTTTCAAAGCGAACTGACGCCCCGGGGGGCGGTTTATACGCGGCTTGCAGGGTATCCCTTTGCGGGGCAGGAGGGGGCGTAGGGCCGAAACGTGAGGGCAAAATCCAAACAACAGCACGAACCGGGGAGAGGGACGAAGGAGGTGTCTATGGGAACGGATACGGAAAGGGCAAAGGCGGTTGATCTGGCGATCACGCAGATCGAGAGGCAGTTCGGGAAGGGGGCGATCATGAGGCTGGGCGGCGGGGAGGTGATTTCCGACATCCCCGCGATCTCCACGGGGTCGATCAGCCTCGACATCGCGCTTGGCATCGGCGGGGTCCCGCGGGGGAGAGTCATCGAGATCTTCGGCCCCGAATCGGGCGGGAAGACGACGCTGGCCCTTCATATCGTGGCCGAAGCGCAGAAACTCGGGGGGCTCGCGGCCTTCATCGATGCCGAGCACGCCCTCGACGTCACCTACGCGAGAAAGATCGGCGTCAACACGGATGACCTCCTCATCTCCCAGCCCGACACGGGGGAGCAGGCGCTCGAGATCTCCGAGACCCTTGTCCGGAGCGGGGCGCTGGACGTTCTCGTCGTCGATTCCGTGGCCGCCCTCGTCCCCAAAGCCGAGCTCGAGGGGGAGATGGGGGACGCCCAGATGGGGCTCCAGGCGCGCCTGATGTCGCAGGCCCTCCGGAAGCTGACGGGGAGCATCAGCAAGTCCAAGACGACCGTGATCTTCATCAACCAGCTTCGGATGAAGATCGGCGTCTTCTTCGGGAATCCCGAGACGACCACGGGCGGCAACGCGCTCAAGTTCTACGCGACGATGCGTCTCGACATCCGGAAGGTGAGCGCGATCAAGCTGGGCCAGGACGTGCTCGGCTTCCGCACCCGGGTGAAGGTCGTCAAGAACAAGGTCGCCCCCCCCTTCCGGGAGACGGAATTTGATATCATCTTCGGCGAAGGGATCTCGAAGGAGGGCGATGTCCTCGACCTGGCGGCCGACAAAGGGATCATCGAGAAGAGCGGCGCCTGGTACTCCTACAAGGGGGAGCGCCTCGGCCAGGGACGGGACAACACCCGAACATTCCTGAAGGAAAACGTGGAGATCCTGGCGCAGGTCGAGGCGGAGGTCCGCGAGAAGCTGGGTCTGAAGCCGAAGGCCGCTGCCGTTGTGAAGGAAGAACCGAAATAGGATATGAACGAGGACCGCGAGTACGGCCGGGCCGAAGCGAAGGCCTTCCGCCTGCTGACCCTCCGGGCGCACAGCGAAAAGGAGTTGCGTGCAAAACTGCGGGCGGGCGGTTTCGCGGATGTGGTTATCGAGCGGGTGATCCGGCGGTGCCGGGAGCTCGGCTACCTGAACGATGAGGCCTTTGCGAGGCAACGGGCGCGGATGCTTGCGGTGAGCCGCCTCGCGGGAGACCGGCGGATCGCCTTTGATCTCCGGGAGCGGGGGATCGACGCGGGGCTCTCTGCGCGGGTGATCGCAGAGGTCCGCGGGGAGCTCGACGAGGAGGAGGCGGCAAAACGGCTGCTCCGGAAGAAGATCCGGGGACGGCCGGTCGCCGCGCTGAACGAACGGGAAAAGGCCGGATTGGCCAGAAATCTGATGGGGAAGGGGTTCCCCACCGGACTCATCTTGAAGATACTGAAAAAAACAGAGGAGGAAGGGCTCCATGACGATGACGGGGAGTGAGATCCGGGAGAGTTTTCTGAAATTTTTCGAAGGGAAGGGGCATGCGCGGATTGCCAGTTCCCCTCTCGTTCCCAAGGACGACCCGACACTCCTTTTCACCAACGCCGGAATGGTGCAGTTCAAAAACTGTTTTTTAGGGCTGGAGGACCGGGGCTACCACCGGGCGGCGACCTCGCAGAAGTGCGTCCGGGCAGGCGGGAAGCACAACGACCTGGAAAACGTCGGCGTCACGGCGCGCCACCACACCTTCTTCGAGATGCTGGGAAACTTCTCCTTCGGGGATTACTTCAAGCAGGAGGCGATCGCCTGGTCATGGGAGTACCTCACCGAGGTTATGGGACTGTCCAGGGAGAAACTCTGGATCACGATTTATCGGGACGACGACGAGGCCTTCCGGATCTGGCATGACGGGATGGGGGTCCCGGCGGAGCGGATCGTCCGGATGGGGGAGAAGAGCAACTTCTGGATGATGGGGGAGACCGGTCCCTGCGGTCCCTGCTCCGAGATCCTCTTCGACCAGGGGGATGGGACGGGTTGCGGAAGCCCGGCGTGCGACGTGAACTGCGAATGCGACCGGCACCTCGAGATCTGGAACCTCGTCTTCACCCAGTTCGACCGCGACGCCGCCGGGAAGCTGAATCCGCTGCCGAAGCCGAACATCGACACGGGGATGGGCCTCGAGCGCTTGGCCGCCGTCGTCCAGGGGGTGACCAGCAACTACGCGTCCGATCTCTTCACCGGGATCATCCGCTTCATCGAAGAGATCAGCGGCCGGACCTACGGGAAAAACGGGGAGGACGACATTTCGATCCGCGTCATCGCCGACCACAGCCGCGCCGTGGCCTTCCTGATCGGCGACGGCGTCCTCCCGAGCAACGAGGGGCGCGGCTATGTCCTCCGGCGGATCCTCCGGAGGGCGGCGCGCCACGGGAAACTCCTCGGCATGAACCGGCCCTTCCTCCATGAGGTGTGCGGGGTCGTGATCAACGAAATGAAGGGGGCCTACCCGGACCTGGTCGACAAGGCCGCCTACATCCGGAAGGTCGTGGAGAGCGAGGAGCACCGTTTCATCGAGACCCTCGACGCCGGCCTCCGGATCCTTCAGGAGGAGGTGGCCGTTCTGAAAGAAACCGGCGGGGAGGTGATTCCCGGTGACATCGTTTTCAAGCTCTACGACACCTTCGGTTTTCCGACGGACCTCACGGCGGATATCGTCCGCAAGGACAGCCTTGCCCTCGACATGGAGGGCTTCGAGAAGGCGATGGCCGCCCAGCGGGAGAAGGCGCGCGAATCCTGGAAGGGGAGCGGGCAGGAGACGATCTCCGAGGTTTACCGCCGTCTATCCATTGATGGGATCGCGACGATGTTCACGGGCCATGAAGGGGTGACGGAGGACCGCTCGCGCGTGGCCGCGCTGCTGACACAGGGCCGGCCGGTAACGGAGATTGGAGAGGGGGAGGAGGCAGAGGTCATTGTTTCCAAAACCCCGTTTTACGGGGAGATCGGCGGCCAGGTCGGCGACACCGGCGTGATTGAGGGCGACGGCTTTCATTTCGAGGTCACGGATACGAAGCGGCCTCTCGACAACCTGATCAGCCATCTCGGCCGTATGAAAAAGGGGAAGCTTCGGATGGGGGATGAGATTCTCCTGAAGGTGGATAACGAAACCCGGCGGGCGACGGAGGCCAATCATTCGGGGACGCATCTTCTCCAGGCCGCGCTGAAG
>CAKKRN010000161.1 GCA_919902745.1 Syntrophaceae bacterium
TTGTCCATCGTTCAAACCTCGCAGGATAATTAGGGACAGAGCCCCTATTGTTTTCGCTGAAAACAATAGGGGCTCTGTCCCTAATTATCCTTCCGCGCCGACGCGACACGGTCCGTCCCCCCGTAGTCCTTCCGGCAATCGATATCCCGATAGCCGCCCTCCTCCCGGAAGAGGGCCTCTACCCGATCCCGCTGCCCCTCGCCGATCTCCAGAAAGATCCGGCCTCCCGCTTTCAGGCGATGCGCCCCTTCCCGGATGATCCGCCGGTGAAAGTCCATGCCGTCGGGGCCGGCGATGAGCGCCCCCCGAGGCTCGAAATCCCGGATCCCCGCCGGCAGGAGGCCGTACTGAACATCCGGAATATAGGGCGGGTTGGAACAGATGATATCAAAATTACCGGAAACCGCCGTTAGAAGATCCCCTTGAAAAAAATCCACGCGATCGGCCACGCCGTGGAGCAGCGCGTTCCGGCGGGCGACCGAGAGCGCCGCCGCCGAGATGTCCGTAGCGCCCACTCGGGCCGCAGGCAGCTCCCGGGCCAGGACGACGCCGATCGCGCCGCTCCCCGTCCCGATATCGAGAATCCGCAGACCCTCCCCCGGGGGGCGGTAAAACCGCAGGAGCTCCTCGATGAGGCACTCCGTCTCCGGCCGCGGAATCAGGACCTCGCGGCCGACCTCGAATCGGAGCGACCAGAACTCCTTCTCCCCGATGATGTAGGCGACCGGTTCGCCCAGATTGCGTCTCTCAACCCGCTGCACAAACGCGGCGGCATCCTCCTCCGTAAGCTCCCGTTCCGGATGCGTGCAGAGATGCGAGCGGTCGATCTTCAAAAAATGCATCAGCAGGAGTTCGGCGTCGAGCCGGGGGGAGGGGCTTCCTGAGATATTCAGATCGCGGGCTGCCCGCTGAAGGATGGTCCGGATATTCGTCATCGTATGGAAGCTCCCTCGCCGCCTCCGAAAGCGCCCGAAACCCGGCTCCGGGGCAATATCACTGCCCCGAATGCTTCAGCGCATCCGCCTGGAAATGGGTCGTCAGCGCATCGATCATGAACCGGAGATCGCCGTTCAGGAAATTCTCCAGGCTGTAGGAGGTGAGCCCGATCCGGTGGTCCGTCACCCGCCCCTGGGGGAAATTGTAGGTCCGGATCCGTTCGCTCCGGTCCCCGCTTCCCACCTGGTTCTTTCTCGTCTCGGAGATCGCGTCGTTGTGTTTCTTCACCGCCGCATCGAGGAGCCGCGCCCGGAGGACCTTCATCGCCTTGTGCTTGTTCTTGAGCTGGGATTTTTCATCCTGGCAGGTGACGATCAGGCCGGTCGGCAGATGGACGATCCGGACGGCCGAATCGGTCGTGTTGACGCTCTGTCCGCCGTGGCCGCTCGAATGGAAGACATCGATCCTAAGGTCGTTGGGATCGATCTGGAGATCCACCTCCTCCGCCTCCGGGAGGATCGCCACCGTCACCGCCGAGGTGTGGATCCTCCCCTGCGCCTCTGTGATCGGCACCCGCTGGACCCGGTGGACGCCGCTTTCGTATTTCAGCCGGCTGTAGGCGCCCTTCCCCGCAACCAGCGCGATGATCTCCTTGAACCCTCCCATCCCGCCGGCGGCGGTGCTGTTCATCACTTCGACCTTCCAGCCGGAGGTCTCCGCGAAACGGGCGTACATCCGGAAAAGGTCTTCCACAAAGAGCCCCGCCTCATCCCCCCCCGTGCCGGCCCGGATCTCGAGGAAGACGTTCTTCTCGTCGTTCGGGTCCCGGGGCAGCAGAAGGATCCTCAATCTGTCCGCCAGGGATTCCAGGGACTCCTTCAACTGGGGCAGCTCCTCCCGGGCGATCTCCTTCAGCTCTTCGTCGCTCTCCCGGAGGAGCGCCTGATCCTCCTCGATACGGAGGTTGGTCTTTTCGTATTCGCGGAAGGTCTCGACCAGGCAATTGAGATCGGAATGTTCCTTGGCATACTTCTGATAGACCCCTTGCTTGCCGACAATGGCCGGGTCGCTGAGGAGCTGTTCCAGATCCCGATATCGGGATTCGATATCCTTCAGTCTAGAAAACATCGTAACCAGCTTAACAATCCGCCGGGCTCGCCGCCGGAGGAAAAACGTCCGGACCATCCGGACACGGCCGGCATCCATTGCCGGTTCTTGTTCCAGTCTGCATAAATGGGAAACTTTCCGGAAAGACGGCGCCGGCAGCCCCGGCGCCGTCTAAGAAACTTCAGGGGCAGGAGAACCCGCGCCCGGCGCCGCGGCGGCGGGAACCCCCGTTTGGAAAAATCGACAAGCGTTTAGAGAACTTCTACGCCTTTTTTTCCAGGCTGGCGTACTTCCTTTTAAACCGCTCCACGCGTCCCGCGGTGTCGATGATTTTCTGCTTCCCCGTCATAAACGGGTGACACAGGGAACAGATTTCGGTTTTGATCTCCTGCTTGGTGGACCTCGTCTTGATCACATTCCCGCAAACACAGGTAATGGTGGCTTCCTTGTATTCCGGATGGATTCCCTCTTTCATAATTAACCGTTCTCCTTCTCTATTTTTGTCGCTGACCGCCTCGCCGATCGATTTGGGTGTTTCCCGTCGGCGAGAATAGGTGAATTATAACCATTTGCGCTGCAAATTCAAGCAATATTTATTCCCGGCGCGGATGGGGCATTCCGGATCCGGACATTAGGGCGCCGGCGAAACAAGCCTACTGGTTCATGGAGTCCAGGAAGAGCTGATTGTTCTCCGTCTTCCGAACCTTGTCCATGATGAACTCCATCGCATCGACGGGGTTCATCTCCTGGAGGAGCCTCCTCAGGATCCAGATCCGGTTGAGATTGGCCTTCGGGACCAGGAGTTCTTCCTTCCGCGTTCCGGAACGGATCAGGTCGAAGGCCGGGAAGACCCGCCGGTCGGCGATGCGTCGGTCGAGGTGGAGCTCCATGTTGCCGGTCCCCTTGAATTCCTCGAAGATGACCTCATCCATCCGGCTTCCGGTATCGATCAGGGCGGTGGAGATGATCGTCAGGCTGCCGCCGTTCTCGATATTGCGGGCGGCTCCGAAGAACCGCTTCGGCTTGTGGAGCGCGTTGGAATCGACGCCGCCGGAAAGGACCTTGCCGGAGGGCGGCACGACCGTGTTGTAGGCGCGGGCAAGACGGGTAATGCTGTCGAGGAGGATGACGACATCCTTCCGGTGCTCGACCAGTCTTTTCGCCTTCTCGATCACCATCTCGGCCACCTGGACGTGGCGCGTCGCCGGTTCGTCGAACGTGGAGGAGATCACCTCTCCGGCCACGCTCCGCTGCATGTCCGTCACCTCTTCCGGCCGCTCGTCGATCAGCAGGACCATCAGGATGACCTCCTTGTGGTTGGCCGTGATGCTGTGGGCGATGTCCTGCAGCAGGACGGTCTTGCCGGCCCGCGGCGGGGAGACGATCAGACCGCGCTGACCCTTTCCGATCGGGGTGAACAGGTCCATGATGCGCGTGGAGAGGTTCTCCGGGTTGAACTCCAGATTCAGTTTCTCCTCGGGGTAGAGGGGGGTCAGGTTGTCGAAAAGGATCTTGTCGCGGGCCGCCTCCGGGCCCTCGAAGTTGACTTCGTCCACCTTGAGGAGGGCGAAATACTTCTCCCCTTCCTTGGGGGGACGGACCTCGCCGGAAACGGTGTCCCCCGTCCGCAGGCTGAACCGCCGGATCTGCGAGGGGGAGATGTAGATGTCGTCCGGACTGGGGAGGTAGTTGTAATCCACCGCGCGGAGGAATCCGAAGCCGTCCGGCAGGATCTCCAGGACCCCGGTCCCGGAGATCACGCCGTTTTTCTCGGCCTGGGTCTGCAGGATGGCAAAAATCAGATCCTGCCTGCGCATTCCGCTGGCGCCCGGAACGTCGAGGTCCTTGGCCAGTTTTGCCAATTCACTGATCGGTTGTCGCTTGATATCTTCGATGTGCATTTTCGTTTCCTATCCTATGAAATGTGCGTTGATTCGTATCGGCAGATGCAACGCATCCGCCACGTATGAAAAACCGCTATCGCTTTTAGCTTGTTTTATCCATCCAAAATAACATCAGATTTTGTAAGGTATCGACTTATAAAAGAGGTGCACGGATTTTTTTCGGGTCGCTAATTTGATCTATGGATTCAATCCACGAGGAAGGACTTAGCATACGCCTTTCTGAATTTTGATTTCCTTGTATACCCAACCGTTCCCGGATGTCAAGCGTTTTTTAGTGCATCCCCCCATCGCGCAGCATGATGAGGCTGATCTGTCTGCCCGTACGGCCGCCGGCGGCGCGGTGCGAAAAGAAGAGATCCTGCCGGCAGGCGGTGCAGAGGCCGGCGGAAAAAATATTTTCGGACGGCACCCCCGCCTCCCGGATCTGGAGGCGGGTGGCAAGGGCGAGATCAACCATCCAGCGGTCCTTCTGCAGGCAAGGACGGGAAAAAAGACCCGCGGCCGGCATGGCGGAAAAAGCAGCCATGACCGGGGCATCAATCTCATAGCAGCAGGGGCCGATCGCCGGCCCGATTACGGCCAGAATATCCTCCGGGAGGGAGGAAAACCGCTCCGTAAGGGTCGCGACCATTCGGGCCGCAATGCTGAGGGCGGTTCCCCGCCAGCCCGCATGGGCCGCCCCGATGACCCGGCGGGTCCGATCCACGAAGAAGAGCGGAACACAGTCCGCCGTCCGGATCCCGAGAGCCACCCCTGGACGATCGGTGATCAGGCCGTCGCATTCGGGCAGCCCTTCGGGCAGCGGACCGTCTTCGTCGATCACATGGATCCGGTCGCCGTGGGGCTGCCTCATCAGGATCAGCCGTCCATCCGGAATCGCGAAGGCATCTTTGACCAGGTTCAGATTTCGGAGGAGATCCTCTTCCCGATCCCCCGCGAGATCGCCCACGTTCAGGCCATCGTACGGCGCCCGGCTCACGCCGCCACGCCGCGTGCAGAAGGCGTGGGTCAAGAAATCCAGCGCCGAGAGCTCCCCGGATTCAAGATATTCAAGGGTCCCCCTCAGCGCGAAACGGAACATGGTATTCCTCATAGAGGCTCTTGCAAAACTCTTCAAAATATGTTCCCCCTCCCTTGACGGGAGGGGGTTAGGGGGGAGGGTGAAATTGTAACATTCTGATTTCATGGCAACATCCCCCCACCCTAACCCTTCCCCGCCAGGGGGGAGGGAGACGTCCCTTACCGCTGGCCGTCCGCTCGATCGCGAAGGAATCCACGGAGATCGGCCATGTCTTTGGGCAGCGGCGAGGCAAACCGCATCGTCTCTCCCGTCGCCGGATGGGTGAAGGCGAGACGCCAGGCGTGCAGGGCCTGCCGGTCGAGCGCCTTCATCCTGGCGCGGGCCGCCGGATCGCCGACGGTCCGAATTCTCCCAGCGCCGCCATAGACCCGGTCCCCTACGACGGGATGGCCGATGTCCGTCAGATGGACACGGATCTGGTGGGTCCGGCCCGTTTCGATATTCACCTCCAACAGGGCGGCAACCCTGTAGCGTTCGCGGACGCGCCAGACGGTCACGGCGGACCGGCCCCGGCGGCTCTGCGTGGACATCCGCTTGCGGTCCGTCGGGTGCCGTCCCACGGCGGACTCGATTCTTCCGCCATCCGTCTTCGGATCCCCGTAGACGAGGGCCTGGTAGGTCTTCTTCACCTCGTGGCGTTTGAACTGCCCGGCCAGCCCCCGGTGGGCCTCATTGGATTTGGCGACCACCAACAATCCGGAGGTCTCCTTGTCGAGACGGTGGACGATCCCGGGGCGCAGCACGCCGCCGATCCCCGAGAGATCGCGGCAGTGGTGCAGCAGGGCGTTGACGAGGGTCCCGCCCAAATGGCCGGCGGCCGGATGGACGACCATCCCCGCCGGTTTGTCTATCACCAGCAGCGAGGCGTCCTCATAGAGGATTTTCAGGGGGATCGCCTCGGGGATAACCCCGGAAGGCCGCGCCGCCGGGAGAACGATGTCCACAACATCCCCCGTCTTCAGCTTCCGGCCGGCCCGGCCCGGTCGGCCGTTCACCTGGACTTGCCCCTCATCGACGGCCCGCCCGATCTGGGTGCGGGAAAGACCGATTTCCCGAGCAG
>CAKKRN010000162.1 GCA_919902745.1 Syntrophaceae bacterium
CCGGATCATCCGCGGGTCGGCGTGGGGGCGGTCGTCCTGTGGCAGGGGCGCATCCTCCTCGTCCGGAGGGGTGTTCAGCCCGCGCAGGGGCTCTGGGCGATCCCAGGCGGGGGGCTCCTGCTCGGGGAAACCCTTCAGGCGGGTGCGGAGCGGGAGATCCTGGAGGAGACGGGGATCGTCATCCGCGCCGGCGCGCCCCTTTTTACCTGCGATTCCTTCGAGAAGGATGGGGCCGGGCGTATCCGTTTCCACTATGTGATCGTCGATGTGACGGCGGATTATGTGAGCGGCGACGTGAAGGGGGCCGATGACGCCCTCGAGGCCCGTTGGGTGTCGCCCGCAGAGATCCGGGAACTCCCTGTGACGAAAACCACCCTGAAATTGCTGCAACAGATCGGTTTCATTTCTCCCGTTTTTCCCGGGAAGGAGGTGATGTCATGAAGGTTGTATTTCACGAGGATTTTCGTCCGCCCTATACCTCCGACCCGGCGGCGGAGAGCGGACGAATGGAGGCCGTCGAGCGGGTGATCCGCGATCGGGTGATGTGGGTCCAGGCGATCCCGGCGACGGAAGAGGAGATCGCCGCCGTCCATAACCGGGCCCAGATGGAGCGGGTCCGGCGGGAGAGGGTGTACGAAATCGCCGCCCTTGCCGTAGGAGGGGCGATCCAGACGGCCGCGATCGGCCTTACCGAGCCCTGCTTCGGCCTGATCCGTCCGCCCGGACACCACGCCTCGGCGGCGAGTTCCTGGGGATTCTGCTACTTCAACAACATGGCAGTCGCGATGGAGAAACTCTATCGGGAGAAGAAGATCGGGACGGCCCTCATTCTCGACTTCGACCTCCATTTCGGGGATGGGACGGTGAACATCCTTGAAGGACGGAGATATGTGACGATCCTGAATCCGACCGCGGCAGACCGGAACGCCTACCTGAAGGAGGTCCGTCATTTCCTCTTTGCGGAGAAGGTTGACATCATCGGCGTTTCCGCCGGGTTCGACCACCATGTGGAGGACTGGGGCGGCCTCTTGACGACGGGCGACTACCGGGAGATGGGGCAGATGGTCCGCGAGGCGGCCGGGAAGAACGGCGGCGGCTGTTTCGGCCTGTTGGAGGGCGGCTACAACCACCGCGTCCTCGGTGCAAACGTAATGGCCTTTCTGGAGGGGATGGAAAGGTATCCTAATGCATGACCTCTCTGGAGGATAACCACCATCCCTGCCGGTAGCCGAACCAATGTTGAATTCACGATGGATTCCGTGCTTTACTCCGGTTCGTCGAAGCGGGTATGAACCCGTGCAAGATTCGCCGGCGTCACGTCACGAATCGCTTTCACGCTGTACGCCGCTCAGCTGTACCTATGAACGGATGGTTCTGTAAAGCGTTTCTTTAATGCCGACCGGTCACCGTCCATTTATAGGAAATTGGATTAAACACTGGAGTGGAATGAACTATCCCTGCCGCAAGCAGCGGGGTATCTTCGGGAGTTATATTTCATTCGCTGCAAGCGGCGGGGAATATACATAGAGCGATTAAAATTCTTCAAAATAGAGATTGATCCCGTCCTTTACCTTCTCGTAGTAAATGATTCGGACGTCAATGGATTCCGGTAACATCTGTTTCGATTCATAACTTTGCGGCTTGATGCTGATGGGTGTTCCGCCGATATAACCATCGATCCCCCTTGCTTCTTCTTCGGGTTTGGCCAATCGATAAGATTTTTCAACAGATGAGGCAATATGTCTCAGGATAGCCTCCTGGAACTTTAGGCCCACAAACGTCTTGACGATGACAAGGTCCCGAACCCAGGCTTCAATCATTTCCGCAT
>CAKKRN010000163.1 GCA_919902745.1 Syntrophaceae bacterium
GGCGCCATCACCGCGATATGCGCGGCCACCGTGATGATGACCCCGGCCGAGGCTGCCCTCGCCCCGGAGGGTGCGACGTAAACGATAACGGGTAGAGGTGCGTTCAGGATTCCCTTGGCAATATCCCGCATTGCCAGATCGAGGCCGCCCGGCGTATCGAGACGGAGGATCAACCCCTCCGCACCGCTCTTCGCGGCCTCGCCGATGCTCTGGACGACGTACTCGGCAATGGGCGGCGTGATGGCGGCGCTGATTGTGATCACGTCGAAGACAGGCGCCTTGTCCGCCGCCCGCAGATTCTGTCCGGGCAGCATCATGCCGATGAGCAGGGCGGCCGTCACCGCGACCGCGCGGATCATGTTTTGCATCATGGCTCTCTTCATTTCACAGGACCTTCCTTCCATTCATCCACGTTACGTCCCCTCCCGAAGGAGCTTCATGATCGCTTGGACATCCTCCCACACCTGCTTCTTCGCCCCGGGGTTCCGAAGCAGATAGGCCGGGTGGTAGGTCGGCATCAGGGGTATCCCCTGGTAGCGATCGAACCGGCCGCGCAGGACGGAGATGGGCGCCTCCGATTTGAGCAGGGTATGCGCCGCAAAGCTCCCGAGGGCGCAGATGACCCGCGGGCGGATCGCCTCGATCTGCCGGATCAGAAAGGGTTCGCAGGCTGCAATCTCATCCGGCAGCGGATTCCGGTTCCCGGGAGGACGGCACTTCAGGATGTTGCAGATATAGACATCCTCCCGCTTCAGTCCCATCGCAGCAATGATCTTCGTGAGCAATTGCCCCGCGCGACCCACGAACGGCCTTCCCTGCGCATCTTCGTCCGCCCCCGGCGCCTCGCCGACAAAGACCAACTCCGCACCGGGATTCCCCTCGCCGAAGACAAGCCGGTGACGGAGACCGCCGAGCGGACAGCGCCGGCAGTCGCCAAGCTCTGCAAGAACCGGATCCAGAGTGGAAACTTCCACCCCGGAACGTTCCACGGCCGGCTCCTGCGCACCGGCGGCGGGCATCTCGACGCCGCCTTTACCCCGGGTCAGATAGCAGAGGGGTTTTCGCAACTCCCCGTCCAGACGCACCCTCTCCGTCAGGGAGCGGACCAGGCCGAGGAGCTCCTCCCGTGGTTCGTCCTCAGCGCCCATCCCGGATCCTTCCGCCATCCCTCATTTTCCTTACGCGGTCAAGGATGACGCCGGCCACATCCATTTTGTCCATCAATGGAAACACCTCGACCCCGCCCTCCCGGTCCAGGATCCGGATCACATTCGTATCTCCCCGGAAGCCGGCCCCGGGTTCGGTCACGTCGTTGGCCACGATGAAATCCATCCCCTTTTCAATAAGTTTCTTCCGGGCGTGTTCGAGCAGATGATCCGATTCCATCGAGAATCCGACCACGATCCGGTCGCCCTTCCGGCTCGCGATCTCGGAGATGATGTCGGGATTCCGTTCCAGATGGACGGTCAGGGACCCTTCCTTCTTCTTGATCTTCACCGGCTCGCAGACAGCCGGCCGGTAATCGGCCACCGCGGCGGCCTTGACCACCACCGTGGCTGCATCCAGGCTGGCCAGCACGGCATCACGCATCTCGACGGCCGTCAGGACCGGGACGAAGGCGACGCCCCGCGGCGCGGGAAGCGCGGTGGGACCGCTGACCAGCGTCACAGCCGCGCCCCGCCGCCTCGCCATCACGGCCAGCGCATACCCCATCTTTCCGGAGGAGTAGTTGCTGATGAACCGCACCGGATCAAAGGGTTCCTGAGTCGGACCGGCCGTCACGAGAATGTGTTCTCCCTGAAGGTTCTTCGGAGTCAGAATCGACTCGATCTCTTCCGCGATTTCCACCGGCTCGGCGAGCCGCCCCTGCCCTTCAACGCGGCAGGCCAGTTCGCCGTACCCCGGCTCCAGGATCATATGGCCTCGCAAGACCAGGCGGGCAAGATTCTCTTTCACAACGGAATTCGCATACATTTTTGCGTTCATCGCCGGGCAGATGAGTACGGGCGCCTCCGTGGCCAGTAGAACCGTGGTCAGGAGGTCATCGGCCAGGCCGGCGGCCATCTTGCCGATGATGTTCGCCGTCGCGGGAGCGATGACGACCTGTTCGGCAAATTCGGCAAGCGCGATGTGGCCGATTTCGAAGTCCCCCGGCGCCCAAAAAAGGTCCGTGGCGACCGGATTTCCCGACAGGGTCTCGAAGGTGAGCGGCGTGACGAACTTGCAGGCATGGTCGGTCATGACCACCCTTACCTTCGCCCCGCGCCGGACAAGCTCCCGAACCAGTTCGGCGGCCTTGTAGGCGGCGATACCGCCGGTCACGCCCAGAACGATTCTTCTATCCTTCAGCATATCAGGGGTCCCCTCACAGTATGTTAACTTATAGCAAGGATGCCCGGCGATATCAAGCAATTCATGGGTGACG
>CAKKRN010000164.1 GCA_919902745.1 Syntrophaceae bacterium
ATGGGGGTGGATCGCATCGGGAGCGTGATCCTCTCGCCGGATATGTTGAAGGCCCCCTCCGTGCGGGAGGTCGTCCGTCTGGTCCGCGGCTCAGGGGTGAAGAGCAGCCTGATCCCCCTCCTCGCGCGGGAAGACGACATCCTCCGCGCACTGGACTACCATCAGCCCGATTTCGTCCATTTCTGCGAGTGGATCCCGCTCGATCCGGTAAAAAGTGCGCAGCGGGACGCCGTCTGCGCAGAGGCGATCCGCGTCCAGAAGCGCGTGAAAAAGGAATTCCCCCTGCTCGGAATCATCCGCTCCATCCCCATTCCCGAGCCGGGTCCGACCGATTCCGCCACCGTCCGGGAGGCGATCCTGGAGATCGCCCGCACGCTGGAGCCGTACACCGACGGCTTCATGACGGACACCCTCCGGGGATATGGGGGAGAGGGCGCCGTCCAGCCCGTGGCCGGTTACGTCGGCATTACCGGAGAGATCTGCGACTGGGATCTGGCCGCCGCGCTTGTCGTGGCGAGCCGAATCCCCGTGATCCTGGCCGGGGGGATTTCCCCGGAGAACGTCCGCGCCGCCGCCGGCCGGGTCCGGCCCGCGGGAATCGACAGTTGCACGCAGACCAACGCCCGCGACAACCGAGGACGGCCTATCCGTTTCCGGAAGGACTTCGACCGGGTGAGTCGCCTCCTCGCGGAGGTTCGAAAGGCATAAGAATCTGTCCATGCCGGGGGTAATAAGAAGAGGTTCATCCTTTGTGACGGGCACCGTCATGTGAGTTTCATAAAGATAACGCCTCACCGGGGATGGTGAGGCGTTATCGTACATTTTGTGAATCTGAACGGTTACGGCGTAAACAGTGGGAAGTCTCTGTATACAAACCCGTCGTACACACCGGTCATGGTATAGAAATTGGGATCGAAAACGGGTGCACCACCCGCACCCACTGATATGTTTCCCGATTCTCCCAGGGGGAACATGCTTTGGATCTTGAGGGGGCCCGAGCTGGCGTATTCAACGGTGTGCGCGTAGGTGGAACGTGACGAGAAGGG
>CAKKRN010000165.1 GCA_919902745.1 Syntrophaceae bacterium
TCATGTTTGTCCTTAAATTTGTGCTTGAAACGCCCAACGTTGTTTATAATCAAACCGGTCAGAAATAATCCTTCATGAACTCGGCCACCCATTCCGGTGTCCGGGGATTCTCGATTCTGTCGCACAATGGATAATAGGGCTTGATGTCCAGCACGGGGGTTCCGTTGATTGCATCGAGCCCCTGCACCTCAAGATGATCCGTCCCGGTGCGAATGACCCTCACGGCGATTATGCCGATGGGGTTGGGGCGAGACGACGTGACCGATCGGTTTCAGGTTAATCGTTTCGTTCATCTCTCTTCTAAAAAGTGCGTCAGGGGCGGTTTTCCGACCGGATAAACATTGAAACCGATATCAAAGCAACGGCGGTGGTCCAGGATGTTCCGGCCGTCAAAGATGAAAGCGGGTTTGGCCATGCTATCAAAAATTTTCGGGAAGTCGAGATTACGGTAGAGGTCCCACTCGGTCAGCAGCGCGATCGCGTGGCAGCCCTCCGCAGCCAGCAGGGGATCCTCGACATAACGGATCTGACCCCGGACACCCGTCAGGTCGGTGCGGGCGTTCGCCAAGGCCTTCGGGTCGGAGACGACGATCTCGGCCTGCTCTTCGAGAAGCCGCCTGGCGATGAAAATCGCGGGACTTTCCCGGGTGTCGCCCGTGTTTGCCTTGAAGGCGAAACCCCACAGACAGATCCTCTTCCCGGCCAGGGTGTTGAACATCGCCCCCAGCATGTTCCGGATGAAGCGCTCCTGTTGGTAGTCGTTGATCTTGACGACGCTCTCCCAGTAGTCGGCAACCACATCGAGACCGTAATTCCGGCAGAGGTAGACGAGGTTCAGGATATCCTTTCGGAAGCAGGAGCCGCCGAAGCCGATGCTGGCGTTTAGAAACTTTGGGCCGATGCGGCTGTCCATGCCGACGGCCCGGGAGACCTCGGCGACATCCGCTTCCGCCTTTTCACAGAGGGCGGAGATGGCGTTGATCGAGGAGATCCTCTGGGCGAGGAACGCGTTGGAAACCAGTTTGGAGAGCTCGCTGCTCCAGATGTTGGAGGTGAGGATCCTCTCCTTTGGGACCCAGGTTGCGTAAATATCCACCAGTGTCTGCCTGGCCTTCAGGCCGTTGTCCGTTTCCCGCGAGCCGATCAGGATGCGGTCCGGATGCTCCAGATCGCGGATGGCCGTTCCCTCCGCGAGAAATTCGGGGTTGGAAAGGACGTCGAAGTGGATGCCGTTTTCCCGGCAGTTCAGGATCCTCTCCATCGCGAGGGCGGTCTTCACGGGAAGGGTGCTCTTTTCGATCACGATCTTGGAGGATTCCGAAAATTCCAGAATCTGGCGGGCGGTCTTTTCCCAGTACTGAAGATCGGCGGCCATCCCGGCGCCCAGGCCGAAGGACTTGGTCGGTGTGTTCACACTGACGAAGATGATATCATTCTCCCGGATTCCCCGCTCGATCTCCGTGCTGAAGAAAAGGTTCCTGCCGCGCGTCGCCCGGACAAGCTCATCCAGACCGGGTTCGTAAATGGGGAGGTTGTCGGAATTCCAGGCCGCGATCCGCGCGGGGTTGATGTCCACCACCGTCACCCGGCAGCGGGGGCATTGGGAGGCGATCATCGCCATCGTGGGGCCGCCGACATAACCGGCGCCGATACAGAGAATCCTCTTTTCGATCGTCATGGCATCCTCGCAGTTTAATTAGGGACAGAGCCCCTATTAATTCCGGAATTAATAGGGGCTCTGTCC
>CAKKRN010000166.1 GCA_919902745.1 Syntrophaceae bacterium
CTTAAGATGGAATTTACGAGGATCGCAAAAGACCCCGGCTGCGCAGCCAGGGTGGGGACAATCGGAACGCCGCACGGCGATGTGCGAACGCCGGCCTTCATGCCGGTCGGCACGCAGGGCGCCGTGAAGGGGCTGACGCCGGAGCAGGTCCGCGACCTCGGGGCGGACATCATCCTCGGCAACGCGTACCATCTCTATCTGAGGCCGGGACACCGCCTGATCGCCGATTTGGGAGGGCTGCACCGGTTCATGAACTGGCCCGGCCCCATTCTGACCGACAGCGGCGGATTCCAGATCTTCAGCCTCGGCGCCCTGCGGCGGATCGCGGAAGAGGGGGCGACTTTTCAGTCCCATATCGACGGTTCGACCCATTTCCTCAGCCCGGAGACGGCCGTGGAGATCCAGGAGGCGCTCGGCGGCGACATCATGATGTGCCTCGACGAGTGCACCGCCTATCCCGCCGCCCGGGAAGAGGTCGAACGGGCGCTCGCCAGAACCGCCCGCTGGGCGGACCGCTGCAAGCAGAGCCGGAAGAATCGGGCGCAGGCCCTCTTCGGGATCATCCAGGGCGGCGTCTATCCCGATCTCCGCCGGCGGGGCGCGGAGGAGTTGACGGCAATTGGTTTTGACGGTTACGCGATCGGAGGGCTCAGCGTCGGGGAACCCAAGGGGTTGATGCTGGAAAACCTTGCCGCGACCGCCCCGCTCCTCCCGGAAGACCGGCCGCGCTACCTGATGGGCGTCGGAACACCCGAGGATCTCGTCGACGGGGTCTTCCACGGAATCGACATGTTTGACTGCGTGATGCCGACCCGAAGCGCCCGGAACGGATTGTTGTTTACAAACGGAGAAAAGGTTGTTATAAAAAACGCCCGTTACCGGGAGGATGCCTCGCCCCTTGACAGCGAATGTGATTGTTATACCTGTCAAAATTACTCGCGGGCCTACCTGCGGCACCTGTATGTGGCCGGGGAGATCCTGGCGATGGTGCTGAACACGATCCACAACCTCCGGTATTATCTGCATCTGATGGAGCGGATCCGGGAGGCGATCCGTGAGGGCCGGTATCCGGAGTTCCGGGACCGTTTTCTCCGGGAGCGGACGGCCATCCATGCCGACGGTTGCCCCGAAACTTAAGACCGGGGGGAATGAAACAAAAACATTTTAAACAAACATAAGGGAGGATATTACGTTGATGAATTCAGCTTACGCGATGGGTCTTCCGGGAGGCGGAGGCGGAGGCGGCGCCGCCGGCGGTGATTTCAGCTTCATCATCATGATGGCGGTTCTTTTTGGTATCTTTTACTTTCTTCTGATCCGTCCGCAGCAGAAGAAACAGAAGGCAGTCAAAGATATGATAGCAAATCTTGCCCACGGGGATCTGGTGATGACCTCCGGCGGGATCCAGGGGAAGGTCGTGGCGCTGACGGATACGGTCGTGACGATCGAGATCGCCGACAAGGTCAAGATCAAGGTCGGCCGGAATTTCATCGGCGCCGTCCTGCAGAAGGCGTCCTAAGGAATGAGTCTCATGAACTGCATGCGCTGAAGCGTCAAGTTTGAAAGGGGTAAACCATGTTTAAAAGCATCAGAATCAGGGCCGCCGTCACGATCGTCCTCTGTCTGGCCGCACTCGTCTATCTGGCGCCTTCCCTGACCTCCGATCTTCCCGAGACCTGGAAGAAATACCTCCCGACGGACCGAATCCACCTCGGACTCGATCTGCAGGGGGGGATGCATCTGGTTCTGGAGGTGGAAACCGCCAAGGCGGTGGAAAGCACGCTGGAGAGGACCGCAAATGACCTGAAGGAGAACCTGATGGAAAACCGGGTCCGTTTCAAGCTCCATGAACGGACCAAGGAGAAGAATCCGACCTTCGAGTTTCCCGATACGGCATCAAGGGAGGCCTTCGACAAGATCCTCAACAACCAGTATCCGGATCTGGAGGTCGCCTCCTCGCAGACGGTGGATGGAAAGGGGCTGGCCTCCCTGAAGATCAAGGACAAACGCGCCGTAGAAATCAAGAAGATGGCGGTGGAACAGAGCCTGGAGACAATCCGGAACCGGGTCGATCAGTTCGGCATCTCCGAACCGGAGATCATTCCGCAGGGGGTGGACCGGATCATCGTCCAGCTCCCCGGGGTGAAGGATACGGCGCGGGCCAAGAATCTGATCGGCCGGACGGCCCTGCTGGAATTCAAACTCGTCGATGAAGAACACAGCCTCGACGAGGCCCTCAAGGGGAACGTCCCCGAGGGAAGCGTCGTCGCCAATGAATCCCGGATGGATCGAACTTCCGGAAGGCGGTCCGAGATTCCGCTTCTGCTCAAAGCCCGAACGCTGATGACCGGCGAGGCGCTGGAGAGCGCGAAGGTCCAGATCGGCGACCGCTTCGGCGAACCCCACGTATCCCTCAAATTCAACGCCCAGGGGGCGAAGGACTTCGACCGAATCACTGGGGAAAACGTCAAGAAACGGCTGGCGATCGTCCTGGACGGCGTCATCCATTCCGCCCCGGTGATCCAGGAGAGGATCTCCGGCGGCCAGGCCCAGATCACCGGCTCCTTCACGATGGAGGAGGCGACCGATCTGGCCATCGTTCTGCGCGCCGGTGCGCTGCCCGCGCCGGTGATCATTCTCGAGGAGCGGACGGTCGGTCCTTCCCTCGGCCAGGATTCGATCGATAAGGGAACCTGGGCCAGCATCATCGCAGGGATCCTGATTCTTTTCTTCATGATCATTTACTATCGGCTCACCGGAATCGTTGCCGATGTAGCGTTGGCCATGAACATGCTGCTCCTGCTGGGCGTCATGGTCGCCTTCAACGCGACGCTGACCCTTCCCGGCATCGCCGGCATCGTGCTCACCATCGGCATGGCGGTGGACGCCAACGTGCTGATCAACGAGCGGATCCGGGAGGAACTCCGCCTGGGAAAGACGCCGCGGGCGGCCATTGAGGCCGGTTACACGAAGGCCTTCCTGACCATCTTCGACTCCAACGTGACCACCCTGGTAGCGGCGCTCTTCCTCTTCGGATTCGGAACCGGCCCGGTCAAGGGGTTCGCCGTGACGCTGACGATCGGCATCGTGGTCAGCATGTTCACCGCCATCTTCGTCACGCGGATTATCTTCGACCACTTCGTCTGGAATCGCAAGATCGAAAGAATCAGCATTTAGGGATTTGAGGAGAATTCAATGGAAATCATCAAAACGGTCACCAACTATAATTTCGTCAGGTTGATGAAGCCCGCCGTCATCCTGTCGCTCGCCGTCATCATCATCGGCATCGCCTCCCTGATCTGGCACGGGGGGCCCAATTACGGCATCGATTTCGCGGGCGGCACCCTGATCCAGATCAAATTCCAGAACGAGACCCCGGCGGACAAGATCCGGGCCGCCTTCAAGTCGATCGGCTTCGAGGGGAGCGTCATCCAGGATTTCGGTCCGAAGGAGGTCATCGTCCGGACGGCCGAATCCGGAACAGACGCCAAGGGGCTCACTTCGCGCGTCGAGGAGGCTCTCGGCGCCGCCTTCGGCAAAGGGGCCTATGAAGTCCGGCGGATCGAGATGGTCGGCCCGAAGGTCGGCAGGGATCTGACGCGGAAGGCGATTCTGGCGATCATCTTCTCCTGGATCGGGATTCTTGTCTATGTCGGGGTGCGGTTCGAATTCCGCTACGCGCTGGGCGGGATCATCGCGCTGGTTCACGACGTGCTGGTGACGGTTACCTTTCTCTCCCTCTTCAACAAGGAGTTCGACCTGAATATCGTGGCGGCGCTGCTGACGATCATCGGGTACTCGATCAACGACACGATCGTCATCTTCGACCGTATCCGTGAAAATGCACGCAAGAACACTCGGCAATCCCTGAACGACGTGATCAACGCGAGCGTGAACCAAACCCTCAGCCGGACCATCCTGACATCCCTGACGGTCTTCATGGTTTTGGTCATCCTCTTCTTTTTCGGGGGGGCCGTGATCCACGATTTCACCTTCGCGCTCCTCGTGGGGACCGTTGCCGGCGTCTATTCGACCGTCTTCATCGCGAGCCCGATCGTGCTTCTGTTTGAAAAGATCAAACCGACGGGATTGAAGAGGAAAAAATAACATTGACCCCGCTGGAGATCGGAGGAGTGACCCTGTTCATCCTGGTGCTGCTGTTCGGCGCCTTCTCCATCCTCTTCGGCCTTCCGGGGACCGTCATCATCCTGATCGATGCGGTCGTCTATGCAACCGTTACCGGGTTTGAAAGGATCGGGTTCAAGATCCTCATCACGCTGCTGATTCTCTCGATCCTTGCGGAACTCGCGGATTTCGCCGTCGGGATGGCGGGCGCCGTCAAGTTCGGCGCCTCCCGGAAGGCGTTCTGGGCCTCCATCATCGGCGGTCTGATCGGGGCCGCGCTGATGGCGCCGTTTCTTCTCGGCTTGGGCGCCGTCGCCGGGGGGTTCTTCGGCGGGTTCGCCGGCGTCCTGACCGTCGAGCTTCTCCGCCGAAACAGACTCAAACCGTCGCTCCGGGCGGCCTGGGGGGCGATCCTTGGACGGGCCGCGGGGATCTGCGTGAAGGGGGGCTTTGCGCTGATCATGATCGTCATTACATTGTCTGGCGTTTATAACTGAGGAAACCGAATGAGCAAACCGAAATCGAAACTGCGGGAATATATCGAGGCGATCCTCCTGGCCATCGTGATCGCTTTTTTCATCCGAACCTTCGTGATTCAGGCCTACAAGATTCCCTCCGGTTCGATGAAGCCGACGCTGCTGATCGGCGATCACATCCTGGTGAGCAAATTCAACTACGGGATCAGACTCCCGCTGGTCCGTTCCACGCTGATACCCGTCGGGACGCCCAAGCGGGGGGACATCGTGGTCTTTATCTATCCCGAGGACCGCTCAAAGGATTTCATCAAGCGCCTGATCGGCCTGCCGGGAGACACAATCGAGATCCGCAACAAAAAAATCCTTCTGAACGGCCTCCTATGGAGCGACAACCGCGGGGTCTATGTGGACAACCTGATCATCCCGGGCGCCGTCCAGCCCCGCGACAACTTCGGACCGGTCACGGTG
>CAKKRN010000167.1 GCA_919902745.1 Syntrophaceae bacterium
ATTGATTTTCTTTCCTCTTCGGGGTATACACAACCGGCCATAGTCCCCAAAACGGACGGCTCTAAAAAAATATTCCGGCAGCGGGGAAAATAAAGGTCTACGACCCTCTGGAAAACAACGATGATTGATGGTATAGAGGACCATCGGAAACAGGGGCGCCCGCAGGCGCCGGAAGAGAAACGAAACCACAACCATCAAGGAGGTTCCCATGAAAAGATCCCAATGGACGGTTCTTTGTGCACTGGCGCTGCTTCTTCTCTGGGCGATGCCGGTCGGCGCGTTCGAGATCGGCGCCAGAGGTTATTACTGGTTTCCGGGATTCAAGGCGGACATGAAGGCGGACAACGCCGCCATGCCCGGCACCGACATCAACCTGAAAGACAACCTGGATGTCGGCGCCAAGGCCTTCCCCTCGATCGAGGTGTTCGCGGGACTGGGGAGAAGCCACCTGGGTCTCACCTACACGCCAATCAACTATTCGGGATCAACAACGCTCGCAACCAAGATCGATTTCAACGGCCAGACCTTTGCGCCGGGCACCAATGTCGATTCGGATCTGAAATTGCGGATGCTCGATCTGGAGTACCGGTTTACCGCGCTCAATATGGAAAACATTATGGCCGGCTTCTCGCTGGATGCGATCGGCCAGATCAAGTACATCGACGGCGAAGCGAAGATCGCCGCCCCCGCCCTGGGAGTGGAGGCAAAACAGTCTGTCCAGCTTCCGATCCCGATGGTGGGCGTCGGCGCCCATGTCGGTCTTCTTCTGAACATCCTTGAGGCGCGGGCGAAGATAACCGGTATCAGCTATTCCGGCAATTACCTCTACGAGGCGTTGGCCGATATCTCCCTGACCCCTTTTCCCCTCCTCGACATCCATGCCGGCTACAAGGTCATCCGGTTGCATCTCGACCGGAATGACGTCTATCTGAATTCGGAATTTTCGGGGCCCTATGTGGCCTTGACGGTGAGCTGGTGAGATGGGCGAAAGCGGAGAAGACAAAACCCAAAAAATGAGGGTCGGGATCATCATGGGAGGCCTCTCCTCCGAAAAAGAGGTCTCCCTGGAGAGCGGGCGGAACATCTTCAGCAAGATCGACCGCCGCAAATATGATCCCGTTCCCATCTTCATGGACAGCCGGGCGGCCTTCTGGGAGATCCCCGTCAAGCTCCTGATGCGGAACAGCACGCGCGACATCGAGGAGGATCTCCCGCAGGAGGCCAAGCCGATCCCCTATGAGTTCCTGAAGACCCGGGTGGACGTCGTCTGCCTCGGCCTGCACGGCAAGTACGGGGAGGACGGCTGCATGCAGGGTCTCCTCGAACTCCTCGGAATCCCCTACACGGGCTCCGGCGTCCTCGCCTCCGCAATCGGGATGGACAAGTATGTCTGCCGCCGGATCCTGGAGATCAGCGGGATCGATGTTCCGCGGACGATCCCGATCCCCCGGCGGCTATGGGAAGCCAAGAAGCCGGCGGTCATCGGGGAGATCGTCCGGGAGATCGGCTTCCCCTGCGTCGTCAAGCCCTGCCGGGAGGGATGCAGCACCGCCGTAAAAAAGGTTGTTGCGGCGGAGGGGATCCCGGAAGCCGTGGCAAACGCCTTTTTGTGGGACAACGTGGTTCTCGTCGAGGAGTTCCTTGACGGAATGGAGGTGACCTGCGGCGTCCTCGGCGTCGATACGCCGGAAGCCCTGATCCCTTCGGAGACAATCCCGACGGACGACGTCCTCTCTCTGGAGGACAAGTTCCTCTATGGCCAGGGGGAGAACAAGACCCCGGCCCGGCTGCCCGCGGAACAGATCGAAAAGATCCGGGAAACGGCCGTTACGGCCTTCCGGGTCCTGAATCTGAAAGGATATACCCGGATCGACATGTTTGTCCGGGCCGATGGACGGGTGGCGGTCCTGGAACCGAATACGCTCCCCGGCATGACGCCCTCCACCGTCCTGTTCCATCAGGCGGCGGCCTCCGGGATCACCCAGGCGGGGCTGATCGACCGGATCATCCAATCCGCACTGGAGGTTCACAGCGGCAAAAGAGGACCTCTCTAAATGAATCGTTTCTCCGGCGCCTTGGATCGTCTCGGCAGGGCCGTTCTGGCTGGTGTCGAGGAGATGGGGAAAATCATCCTCCTGTTCGTCTCGGTCCTTGGCTGGATGTTCAGACCCCCTTTCAAGCTGCGCAACATCTTCAAGCAGATGGAGTTCGTGGGGGTCAAGTCGATCTTCGTCGTCGTCCTCACAGGAACCTTCACCGGGATGGTCATGGCCCTCCAGGGGTATCACGGTTTCCGGATGTTCAGCGCGGAGAGCCTCGTCGGCGGCACGGTTGCCCTCGGGATGACGAGGGAACTGGGGCCGGTTCTCACGTCGCTGATGGTCACCGCCCGGGCGGGCTCCGCGATGGCCGCAGAGTTGGGAACCATGCGGGTCACCGAGCAGATCGACGCCCTCTATGTCATGGCGGCGAACCCGGTGAAACACCTGATCGTCCCGCGGGTGATCGCCGGCGTTCTCATGACGCCCTTGCTCACGGTGGTCTCGGATTTCACGGGCATCCTGGGCGGCTACTTTGTCGGGGTCCACATCCTGGGCATCAACTCGGGAATCTTCATCAAGAACATCACGAGGCTCGTCGAATTGAACGATATCTACAACGGCTTGGTCAAGGCCGCCTGTTTCGGCCTGATCCTGAGTTTGATCGGGTGTTACAAGGGATTCAATACCTACGGCGGCGCCGAAGGGGTCGGCCGGGCGACGACGGAGGCGGTGGTCCTGGCTTCGATCTCGATTCTGATCAGCGACTACTTCCTGACGGCGATCATGTTCTGATTTTGAGTTTTAAGTTCTGAGTTTTAAGTTTTAAGTGGGGAACGGGGAGGATTGGTGCTGCAGGTTTTGTTCCAAGTGAAAGCGATGCCCCATGATTAAACTGGTCGATCTCCATAAATCATTCGGCAAGCAGAAGGTCCTCGACGGTCTCGACCTCGAAATCGAGGAGGAAAAGACCACCGTGATCATCGGGCGGAGCGGCGGGGGAAAGAGCGTCCTGCTCAAGCACATTATCGGACTCCTCCGGCCGGAACGGGGACAGATTCTGATCGACGGCACGGATATCACGAAACTGAACGACCGGGCTCTCAACGAGATCCGGAAGAAATTCGGGATGCTTTTTCAGGAAGCGGCCCTCTTCGATTCAATGACCGTAGCGGAAAACGTCGCTTTTCCGCTCCGGGAACATACGACGATGAAGGAGACGGAGATCCGGGAGACGGTTGCCGACCGGCTTCGCTCCGTCGGCCTGACGGGTGTGGAAGAGAAAATGCCCTCCGAACTCAGCGGCGGGATGCGCAAGCGGGTCGGGCTGGCGCGCGCGATTGCGCTGCGCCCCCAGATCGTCCTGTTCGACGAGCCGACGACGGGCCTCGACCCCGTCATGACGGAGGCGATCAACCGGCTGATCATCGACACGCAGAAGAATTTCAACCTCACTTGCGTCGTGATCAGCCACGACGTCCGGTCGATCTTTGAGATCGGCCACCGGATCGCAATGCTCTACGAGGGGAAAATCATCGAAAACGGAACCCCGGAGGAGCTTCGAGGATCACAGAACCCCGTCACCCTCCAATTCCTCGCGGGGAGCATCGAAGGGCCGATCCGGATCATGTGAGGGGATAATAAAGTCCAGGGGTTGGGAGGCAGGGATGTTTTCATTGAGTTCGGAGGCAAAGGTCGGGTTGTTCGTCCTCGTGGGATTGATTATCCTCGGGTACATGTCCGTTCAGGTCGGGAAACAAACCCTCGGTCTGAAGAAGGGCTACACGCTGGAGGTCGTCTTCGACAGTGCGGCCGGTCTCGACCGGGACGCCTCGGTCCAGATCGCCGGCGTCGAGATCGGACGGGTCGAATCGATCCGCCTGCAAGACGGCAAGGCCCTTGTCCGGCTCCGCATCGTCTCCAACGTAAAGCTCGAGAAGGATGCAATCGCCTCCATCAAGACCCACGGCATCCTCGGCGACAAGTACGTGGAAATTTATCCCGGAACCCACGGGGAGACCTATCTCGCGGCCGGCGAACGGATCTCCCGGACGGAGCGGCAGGCAGACATCGACAAACTGCTCCATCAGCTCGGCATGATCGCCGACGACGTCCGCGGGGTGACAAGCTCCCTCAACCGGGTCCTGGCCGGTCAGGCGGGTGAAGAGGCGATCACCAGCATCCTTACGAATACCAAAGATCTCACGCGGAACCTGAACCATGTTATCGTCAGCAACGAGGCGGCGCTCCACGCCGCCCTGGAAAACACCCGCCAGTTGACCGGGAATCTCAATCGGGTCGTCACCCAGAATGACGAGAAGGTAAGGCAGGTGATGGACACCCTGAAATCCGCCTCTCTCGAGATGGAGAAGACCTTCGCCGCACTGAAGGAAATCACCACCGGCATCAACCGGGGCGAAGGGACCCTCGGGCAGCTTGTCAAGGACAAAGGGGCCGCCGAAAAACTGAACCAGACGCTGGCGTCTCTTCAGGAAGTGACGCAGAAGATCAACGAGGGACGGGGGAGCATCGGCAAGCTCGTGAACGACGACGAGACGGTCCGAAACCTCAACGAAGGGCTGACCGGATTGAACCGGTACGTGAACAAGGCGGAACAGTTCCGGACCTTTCTCAGTTACCGGGGTGAATACCTCTTTGACAAGAGCGACGCGAAGAGCTACCTCGACCTCCGGATCCAGCCCAAGGAGGACAAGTTTTACATCCTCGGCGTCGTCAGCGACCCGAAGGGGCGGCGAACTACCAAGGATGTGACAGTGGGCAATACCCCAACCGTAAGGACCGAAGAGTGGGACCGCGACGGCCTCCTCTTCAACGCCCAGATCGGCAAGCGATACAAGGATCTCGTGCTCCGGGGCGGTCTTCTCGAATCGACCGGCGGCGTCGGCATCGACTACATGGCGTTGAACGACAAACTCAAGCTCTCGTTCGAGGCCTTCGGTTTCGGAAGGGACCGTCGCGCCCACCTCAAGACCGGCGCGGAATACCGGCTCTTCCGACACCTCTACCTCTCCGCCGGCTGGGACGATTTCGTCAGCGACCAGGACAACCGGTCCATTTACGGCGGCTTCGCCATCCGCTTCGAGGATGACGACCTCAAGTACATGCTGACCACGACGCCCATTCCCAAATAACCGACCGGCCGTCTGACGCCCCGCGGAACGGCAACAACATGACCCCTTCCCGTCCGGGGAGGGGAAACGGCGACACAAACCCTCAGGAAAGGAGGCACGTGATGATGGTTTCTTCCTTTTTTCGTCAGTACATCGTTGCGCTTTTTATCGGGATCGGTTTCATTTTTTCACCCACCGCCGCCCTCTTCGCCGCGTCGGCGCCCGCTGCCGCGCCCCCGCCGGACACGGAGACCCGTTCCCTGATCCTGGGCGTCGACGCCGGGACGGCGCCGGCCGCAAATGCCGACAGGAAGAAGGCCCTGGCCGGGCTCCTGAACCGGGGCCGACAGACCGCCCTGGAAAAGACCCGGAATCGGCTGCTGGAACTGGGAAAGTTCGGTCTCGACTTCGATCTCGTCCGGACGCCCGCCGGTTTTGTCCAGATCCTGCGACAGCAGGAAACCCTCCCCGGCAAGGGGGAGCGGCCCCATATCTGGATCGAAGCGGAGACCGGCTTCGTCCCCAAGGTGAGAAAAACCGGAAACCGACCGGATGCCGCTCTTCTCGACCGGGCCGATCTCCTCGATGTCCGAATCTGGACGGACCGGAAGGAGTACGAAGAGGGAGAGACGGTTACACTCTATCTGCAGGGAAACCGGGACTTCTACGGAAAGGTGATCCAGATCGACATGAAGGGGGCCGTCCTCCAACTCCTCCCCAACAACTACCGCCAGATATCCTCCTTTGAAAAAGAGAAACTCTACCGAATCCCCGATGAGGGGGATCGTTACCGGATCGCGGTCCAGCCCCCTCTCGGCGCGATCCGTTTCATTGTCCATGCAACGCGCCTGCCGCTGAGCCAGGTAAACCTCCAGTCGACCACCGGCGGGATTTTCAAATACCGCGCCTCCGCGAAGGCGTTCGGCCGGAGCGTTCGCCACGTCATCCCGGCGGGAGAAGAACAGGGCGTCGAATTTTGCGAAGCGACATGGGAGATCAAGACCGTCCCGCGCAAATAACGTCAAGAATGACGACCTCGTAAAAAAAGTCCGGATCCTGCACCCCTGTTTCGCCTATAATCGGGCTTGACAGACGGCGGTCGGTGCATATATTAGCCCCGCTTGAGGCAGAGAAATTCCATGGAGCGGCATTTCAATACAGGGCAGATATCGCTTGCCGGCAGAACCTTTTCGCAGGCCGAGAAGATGGCGGGACGCTACTTCCGCATCGACCCGGCGGAGTGGAAAGAGCGCCGGTACGACGTGAAAACGCTTGCCTTTCTGGAGAAGCACGAGGTCCGCGAGGGGGCCTTCGCGCACCTCTGCAAATACCAGCTCCGGAAGAAATCCGGCGGAACGGAGGGAGATTTGCACTTCTACCGGATCTGTCTCCAGGACGATCGGATCCTCGATGCCGTAGAGAGAGCCCATTCATTCATTCGGCTTTCGCCTTTGCTGCTCTACATCGCCGCGCACGAGCTGGTGCATGTGATCCGTTTCGACCGGGGCGATGGGAACTTCGACGCCCCGGAAGAGGAAAAATCGGATGAGGAGGAAAAGGTCCACCGGATCACCCGGAACCTGCTCAAACCGGCCACCGATTCCGATCTGAATCTGGTCCTGGATTGTTTCAGCAACCTTTACCGGATCGGAGATCTGGTTCATTAAGCTATCCTGTTGGAGGTTTTTTTTATTATGCCGATTTACGAGTACAAATGTCAGAAATGCGGTGAGGAATTTGAGGTGTTTCAGGGAATCGCCGCCCCCGCCGTGAAATCCTGCAAATTCTGCAAGGGTTCCGTGCAGAAACTGATGTCCCTCTCCTCCTTCCACCTGAAGGGGAACGGTTGGTATGCTACGGACTACGGCGGGAAGAAGGCCCCGGCGGCCGAGAAGAAGGAGGTTAAAACCTCCGAAACGGTGAAAACCCCGCCCCCGTCCAAGACAACATCGGAAGAATAAAGGATCATGTCCTGCCGTTCACCTTTGCCGCCGCTGTTTTTTTCCGGCGGAGGCGCTGGACGAGGAAGCGGTCCACGGACTCCTGGGAGAGATCATTTTCCAGGGCCGCCCTGAGCGTCTCCACCGGGATCTCCACCCGCGCCGCACTCCGGTGACCGCCCGCATTGCCGATATTTCCGAACGATTTCATGGCAATAGAACCGCAGTCCTGTCGGTAGCCGTCCCCCCGAAAGATGATGATCAGCCGGTCCTTTACGATGCCGGCGACAATCACGTGGAAGACGTTGATGATCCGAAGGTGGAAATCGGCCACCTGCACGCAGACGTCCGCGCTTTCCACGGGGCCCAGAAAGCAGATCATCCTGTCGCGGTAACGGCGTTTGTGGTGGTAGGCATAATCGTAGTATTTCAGGAACCGGTCCGGAATCTGGTTCAGTTCGATGCGGCGGATGAGCTGTCGGTTGGCCCGCGAAAAAGTGAGGTAATAGGCGCCGATGTCCTCGAGGCTGGCGTCCCGCTCGAAATTGAGTGTGTCGCTTCGGATCCCGTAGAGGAGGGCCGTGTAGAGCCGCTTGGGAATCTTCACCCGCGCGGCCAGCAGATATTCCGTCATGATCGTGGCGAGCGCCCCATAGTTCGGCCGGATGTCGGCAAGAGAGGCGTGCCAGACCGTCTTGCAGGGGTGATGGTCAAGGACGATCTGGGGCTTGATCCCGCCGAGCGCCTCGCCGAAAAAGGTCGGCTGGGCGTCCACGACGGCAATCAGCCGGAACTCCTTGAGATCGATCTTGTCGAGCATCTGGATCTCGACCTTCATCTCCCGGATGAACTCCGCGTTCTGATGACGGATGACGTGCTCGGTGGCCACGAAAACGCACTTCGCCAGGGGCTGCGTCTGGTTGAGGATCTCCCGCAGCGCCATCGCGGAGGCCACGGCGTCCGGATCAGGGCTGCCGTAAATGAGGACCGCGAGCGAATCGTTCTCCCGGACCATCGATTTGAGCTTGAAGACGTTGAGGACCGTTTCCTCTTTTCGGGCCAGAAGCCATTCGATGCGTTTCATGACGGTTCGCGCTCAATAATCGTGGCCACGCCCTGGCCTCCGCCCACACAGGCGTTCGCCAAACCGTAGCGGCCGCCGTAGCTCCACTGTTCATTCACCCCCATCGCCGATCCCACAATGAAATCGTCGATCTCCTCCGCCTTGACCCCCGTCCGTTTGATCACCTCGGGAAGCAGCCTGGCGAGGAGATCGTCCGCTCTCAGTTTATGAAACCAGTCACGGGGGGGATCATTGGGGCGGGACCGCGACTGGGCGGTTCGCAGATATCCGACAATGACCACATCTCTCATGGGTCGCCTCCTTCGTCGATCGGTGTTGGATAACCTGTTTCTTCCTCAACAGGTTTATCACTTTCCCCGGGGGAAGAAAATCGTCAGATAGGTCGGTTTCTACCGTCCTCAGAATAACTTATCCCCCCTTTTCATCGGAAAAGGGTTCGAAAAACTTGAAAATTTAAGCCCGTATTTTCACCCGGACGGTGACTGTACCCTATTATGCAAGTGGATAAGCTTTGTCAATACAAAATCAGTCACGGCTCAACCGGCGGCAAACCGGCAGGTGGATATTTTGTTCACAGGTGGGTAGCGCAAGCGAATACTTTTTACCCACATTCTCCCCGCGAGGGCTATCCCCTATCTCTCGCAAATAGCGAATACAATTTTGATATCAATAATTTATGCCGCCATAAGACAGACTCGGCACGCTCCTTGCTGTATCATTGCATGAAACGGATCGCAAGGTCATGAAAGATGACTTGCTTTAACGGCAGCCGCCATGCTCTCGGTACCGATGGTTTCGGCGGCATTGTGTGACGAAGGAGAACAATCATGATGATTTCAAGCCGTAAGGAGACGACCATCGACCATTTGTTGCCGAAGCGGCGGGCGTCCGGAACCTACGTCTGGCTTTTGCTGTTTCTGCTTCTCCTTCTGCTGTCGGCATGTTATCAGAGACCTTATCGCACGGTTTCCCGATCGGCGCCCGAAGCGACTTACGACAACCCCAAGGTTCCGCTGACGCAGGTCTATTTTTACCCGAAAGCGGGTCAGACCGCCGAGCAGCAGTCCCGCGACCACTACGACTGTTACAACTGGGCGGTGAAACAGACCGGTTTCGATCCCGGCCAGTCGGCGATCCCGACGGATCAGCGCGTCCGGGTGGTGCCGATGCCACCGCCGGGCCATGATACCGCCACGCTGGCGATAGCTGGCGCCGTGCTGGGCGCGCTGATCGGCGGACCGAGACATGCCGTGGGGGGCGCGCTGATCGGCGCATCCAGTGGAGCCATTGCCGGCGCCGCATCGGATTCGGCAAGGATGGAATCCGCCCGGCAGCAGGAGGATGCCTATGCTTCGCGGGACCGGGCCCGAGACGACCGGCTTGCAGAGAGGGCGTCCGGTTTCCGGCGGGCGATGTCCGCCTGCATCGAAGGCCGCGGCTACAGCGTGCGATGAGATATCCCATGAACCGTTATCGAGAACCGATATCCGATTTTTCTGAATTTACGGAGGCAAGAGCCATGATCTATATTCACCATGCAAACAGGTGCTTTGCACTCGGACTGACGCTGGTCCTGTTGTCGGGAATGATGCCGTTCGGGTGGTCGCGGGCGGCGCGGGCGGATGATCGCAGGCCCCGCCAACGCGAATTTCAGGACTCGCGTTACCACCTTGACCGTTCCTACCCGGCCCGCGGTCAGGTGATCAGAGAACTGCCGCGCGACCGCCGGGTGGTGGTTCATGGCGGCTCACGTTACTACTTCTCCGGCGGCGTCTGGTACCGCCCGCAGGGGCCGCGCTTCGCCATCGTTGTGCCGCCGGTCGGTCTTTTCGTTCCGCTCCTGCCCCCGTTCTACGCGACGATCTGGCTGCGCGGCGTACCTTACTACTATGCCAACGAGGTCTATTATGCGCACCGGGGGGACGGCTATGTCGTCGTCGAGCCGCCGAAGGAGGAAGTCAGCCAGACGCCTCCGCCGGCGGATCAGATGTTCATCTATCCCCGCCAGGGCCAGAGTGAACAGCAGCAGGCAGATGATCGTTATGCCTGCCACCGCTGGGCGGTGAGTCAAACGGGCTTCGACCCGACGCAGCCCCCCGGCGGCGCGCCCGAAGCTCAGAAGGTCGAGAAGCGCGCGGACTATCAAAGGGCGATGGGCGCCTGCCTCGACGGCCGCGGCTATACGGTGAAATAGACGGTCATGAAACTGAATTCGAAAGAGTTCGACAGGGCGGTATGGCGGGCGTACAGACGCATCCCGGCGGAGATCCGGGAGCGGATGGATAACGTCGTCCTCACTGTGAAAAAACGGCCGACGCAGGAAATGGTCGAAGAGATGGGGTATCCTCCGGACGAGCCGCTCCTCGGCCTATACGAGGGAGCGTCTCTCCAGGAGCACTCTTTCTTCGCCCCGCCCCCTCTCCATCCGGACACGATCTTCATCTTTCAGGAGCCCCTGGAGGAGATGTGCGAGAGCCTGGCCGAGTTGGAGCGGGAGATCGAGATCACCGTCGTCCACGAGGTGGCCCATTTCCTCGGGATCAGCGAGGAGCGTCTGGATGAGCTGGGGTATGGTTAGTGCAGACCGGCCTACACCGAAGTCCATCCGATAAAAAAACCGGTTGAAACCGGGCCGAAACCCAGTGTCAACCGGCATCATCCTGCCCCGCTGTTCATCTGCGGGGGAAAGTTCAAAACAAAAAACGGGTATTAGTACCTGCCGCGGCCGCCGCCACCGCCGCTTCCACTACGCCCGCCCCGGAAGCCGCCACCGCCCCGGTTCGAATCCCGTCGGGGACCGTCGGATTCCGTCTTCGGACGAGCCTCATTCACGGTAATCGTTTTCCCGTCGAGATCGCCGCCATTGAATTTCTTGATCGCCTCCTGGGCGCCTTCCTCCGTCTCCATCTCTACGAAGCCGAAGCCTCGGGAAACCCCGGAGAACTTGTCCTTGATGACGGACACGGTTGCAACCACCCCGGCCTCGGAAAAGTTGTTCTTCAGGTCTTCCTCTGTGACTTTTTGGGACAGGTTCCCTACATACAGATTTTTGTTCATGGTTCGCCTCCTGATTCGTTTCGGAATACCCCCCCATCCTGACCTGGCGAGGGGCAGAAATGGTTCCGGGGCCTGTTCATGCCACGGCATCCGGCCGGCGCATGAAGGTCTTACAAAGAAAAAACCGCCCAGACTCTGAAGAGTCCGGCGGTTCACCTTACGCTTCATCCTGTCTATGCGCGGATACTGCCGGTCACACCCTGGACGTCCGCCTTGCATCCTCCGGCATCTGCGTGCAGTTCTACGCCGGGGAAAGGGGAAAAGTCAAGCCATTTCTGCGGACATCCATGATGTTTTGAACAAAGACCATCCCGATCGAATCCTGCCGGCCATCAAACCTTCAATTCCGTCCCACCGGTTGCCTGATCAATTTGATTTCAAATAGTTTCGGCCAGAATTTCCCCGTAACGAACAAACGGCCGCCTTCCGCATCGTAAGCGATGCCGTTCAGCACATCCACCGCTTGCAGATCCTCTTGAGCCAACAGCCCCCTCAGATCGATCCAGGCCGTGACCCGTCCCGTCCGGGAATCAATTACGACGATATAATCCGTCGGCCAGACATTCGCATAAATGGCCCCCCGGACATATTCCAACTCATTCAGCCCCTCCACAGCGCCGCGATCATCGCGGACGCGCAGGGTCCCCGTTTCATGAAGATCCTTCGGATCCAGCAGATGCAGGACGGAGGTCCCATCGCTCATGATCAGCCGTTTCCCATCATGGGTGATGCCCCACCCTTCATGGGCGTAGGAGAATTTTCGCAACAGACCGAAAGAGGTCTTGTCGTAGACGAAGCCGACCCGGGACTGCCACGTAATCTGGAAAATCCGGTCGCCGAAAACGGTAACCCCTTCTCCAAAAAGGGACGGCGACAGTCCGATTTCCTTGAGGACGCGGCCCGACGCCGGGTCGACCTTGCGCAAGGTGGAGCGACCATGCAGTCCCGTGCCCTCATAAAAGAAACCGCCGTCATAGACCAGCCCCTGGGTAAAGGCCCCGCGGTCATGGGGATAGGATCGGACGACCCGATAATGATGCAAGTCCGCGCTGCCCGGGATCCGCTGCTCCATACCTTGCCTCTGGGCCCCCAGGACCAGGGGCGTCAGGCAGAGGCAAAGGAGCGTCGGCCATCGCCCTGTTATCCATTTCAACATATCTTGTTTCCCGGTGATGCGATCGAATATCGTCAACCCCAGCCGCAAAGATGAACGCCTCTATTTCTTAGCCCAACTTGGACCGCTTTGCAACAGATCCTCTCCTGACATTCCTTTCATGCGGGCTTTCCGGAAACGGTTCGCAAGGACCGAAATAAAAAGGCCCCTGCCTTGAGGACAGGGGCCTTTGTTCAATCAACCTTGGCTGGGAATTACATCCCCATGCCGGGGTATCCGCCGCCGCCCGGAGGCATGCCCGGCATCGCCGGTTCATCCTTCGGCTTGTCGGCAACCATGCACTGGGTCGTCAGCATGAGCGAGGCGACGCTCGCCGCATTCTGCAGGGCAAATCGGGTGACCTTGGTCGGATCGATGACGCCGGCTGCGATCATGTCTTCGTACTTATCGGTCTGGGCGTTGAATCCGTATGCGCCCTTCTTATCCTTGACCTTCTCCACGACGATGCTGCCCTCGACACCGGCGTTGTTCGCGATCATTCGGAGCGGCTCTTCAAGGGCCTTCTTCACGATCCGGACGCCGACGGCCTCGTCGCCTTCCAGTTTCATCTTGTCCAGCGCGGGAAGCGTCCTGAGGTAAGCCACGCCGCCGCCGGGAACAATCCCCTCTTCCACGGCCGCGCGGGTCGCGTTGAGGGCATCCTCTACGCGGGCCTTCTTTTCCTTCATCTCCGTCTCGGTCGCGGCGCCGACCTTGATCACCGCCACGCCGCCGACCAGCTTTGCCAGTCTCTCCTGGAGCTTCTCACGGTCGTAATCGGAGGTGGTCTCATCGACCTGGGCGCGGATCTGCTTTACCCGGCCCTGGAGGGAGGCGCGGTCGCCGGCCCCGTCGATGATCGTTGTGTTGTCCTTGTCGATGATGATCCGCTTGGCGCGGCCGAGGTCTTCGATCTTCGTGTTCTCAAGTTTGTAACCCATATCCTCGGAGATCATCTTGCCGCCCGTGAGGATGGCGATGTCTTCAAGCATGGCCTTGCGACGGTCGCCGAACCCGGGGGCCTTGACGGCTGCCACATGGAGCGTGCCGCGGATCTTGTTGACGACGAGTGTTGCCAGGGCCTCGCCTTCAATGTCCTCGGAAATGATGAGGAGAGGTTTGCCCATCTTGGCGATCTGCTCCAGAATGGGAAGGAGGTCCTTCATGCTGCTGATCTTCTTTTCATTGATGAGGATGAGGCAGTCTTCGAGCTCGACTTCCATCTTTTCCGCGTTCGTCACGAAATAGGGGGAGAGGTAGCCGCGGTCGAACTGCATCCCTTCGACGATCTCTAACTCGGTCTCCAGCCCTTTGGCCTCTTCCACGGTGATGACGCCTTCCTTGCCGACCTTCTCCATCGCCTCGGCGATGATCGCACCGATGGCCACGTCGTTGTTGGCGGAAATGGTGCCGACCTGGGCGATCTCCTTGGCGTCCTTGGTCGGTTTGCTCATCTTCTTGAGCTCCTTGACGACCACGTCCACGGCCTTGTCGATCCCGCGTTTCACGTCCATCGGGTTGCTCCCGGCGGCTACGCTCTTCGCGCCTTCGCGGAAGATCGCCTGGGCCAGAATCGTTGCGGTGGTGGTTCCGTCGCCGGCGACGTCGCTCGTCTTGCTGGCCACTTCCTTCACCATCTGGGCGCCCATGTTCTCGAATTTGTCTTCCAGCTCGATCTCCTTGGCGACGGTCACGCCGTCCTTGGTGACAGTAGGTGCGCCGTAGCTCCGGTCCAGAATCACATTCCTTCCCTTGGGACCGAGGGTGATCTTTACCGCGTCGGCCAGGGTATTGACACCCTTGAGAATCGATTTTCTCGCCTCTTCATCGTACTTAAGTATCTTAGCTCCCATTTACTGTATCCTCCTTCTTATATGATCAATTGATTATTTCTCTAAGATGCCGAGGATGTCGTCCTCACGCATGATCAGAAGCTCGTCGCCGTCGATCTTCACCTCGGTCCCAGAATACTTACCGAAAAGGATCCGATCACCCGCCTTGACATCCGGTTTGATCAGCTTGCCGTCATCGGCCGTTTTACCCTTCCCTACGGAAACAACCAGCCCTTCCATCGGCTTCTCTTTGGCCGTGTCGGGAATGATGATCCCCCCCTTGGTTTTCGCCTCCTCTGCAACCCGCTTTACGATCACTCTGTCCTGTAATGGCCTGATTTTCATGCTTCAACTTCTCCTTTCTTCATTATAATTATATTTACCAATCATCGTATGACCTCGTTCGTCCCCGCTATCATAAGCATCTATTTTCCGCTGTCAAGGCGGGCCGGATAAATTTTTGTTGATAAAGCAGCCATCAAAAGAGATGTTCCGTCAGTTCCTTCAGGGAACGGATCGGGATCAGTTCGATGTTTTTTCCCTGCCGGCTTTCGCTCTGTTGCGTTCGCGGCAAAATGCAGCGCGTGAAGCCCATCCGGGCCGCCTCCTTGATCCGGACCTCCGTCTGGGAGATCCCCCGGATCTCCCCCGTCAGACCGACCTCTCCGAAGACGACGGTCCCGGTCGCAATCGGGCGGTTCAGGAAACTGGAGGCCATCGCGGATACAATCCCAAGATCGATCGCCGTCTCATCGACCTTCACCCCGCCCGCCACATTCAGGAAAATGTCGCTGCTTCCGAGATGGATGCCGCAGATCTTGTCCATGACGGCCGTCAACAGCGAGACGCGGTTGTGGTCCACGCCGATCGCCGTCCTTCTGGGCATGCCGAAACTGGTCGAACTGACCAGGGATTGCACCTCGATCAGGATCGGCCGCGTCCCCTCCATGCTCGGCACGACCACCGACCCCGCCGCCCCCTCCGGCCGCTCCGCCAGGAAGAAGGCCGAGGGGTTGGCAACCTCGGCGAGGCCCGTGTCCCGCATCTCGAAGACCCCGATCTCGTGGGTCGGGCCAAAGCGGTTCTTGATCCCCCGGATGATTCGGTAGGCATGGCCCGAATCCCCTTCGAAATAGAGGACCGTATCGACCATGTGCTCCAGAACCTTCGGCCCGGCGATCGAACCGTCCTTCGTGACATGGCCGACCAGGAAGACCGGGATGCCCGTCCTTTTGGCGAGGAGAATCAACCTCCCCGACGCCTCCCGCACCTGCCCCACGCTCCCGGGCGCGGAGGAGAGGACCGGGGAATAGACGGTCTGGATCGAATCGATGACGACCGCGGCGGGTTTGACCTCCTCGATCCGTTTCAGGATATTCTCCAGCTCAACCTCCACCAGGATCAGGAGATCCTTCGCGGCGGCGCCGAGCCGCTTTCCCCGAAGCTTGATCTGCCGGGCCGACTCTTCGCCGGAGACGTAGAGAACCGGAAGGCCCCGAACGGCCAGCTTCTCCAGGGCCTGGAGAAGCAGTGTCGACTTCCCGATGCCGGGATCGCCCCCGACCAGGATCGCGGATCCGGCGACGATCCCGCCTCCCAGGACGCGGTCCAGTTCGGCGATCCCCGTCCGGAGCCGTTCCCCCTCGTCGGCCGTGATGGCCTCGATGGACTGGGGAACGCCATCAAAACGGACATTCGCCGAAGAGGCTGCATCGGCGTCCCGGATTTCCTCCTCGACGAAACGGTTCCACTCGCCGCAGGAGGGGCAGCGGCCAAGCCATTTTGTCGACTGCTGACCGCAACTCTGGCAGAAAAACATGGTCTTGATCTTTTTCACAGGGAATCCTCACCTCCCCCATGGTAAATACCCTTTCCCCTTTCCGGCGTCAATCAATATCCAAAAACTCTTGAGTAATGATCTCAATGCTGATATGTTTTTTTACCGTTAGACTCACTTTACGAAAGGAGCCGCTCATGAACAATCCCCATTTCGCCTCCGGTCCCTGCAGCAAGAGACCGGAATGGAACCTCGATGCGTTGAAGAACGCCGCGGTCGGGCGTTCCCACCGTTCGGCCCTGGGAAAGGAAAAACTGCTCCGTGCCATTCAGGAAACAAGACGGATCCTCGGGATCCCGGATCATTATCTGATCGGTATCACGCCCGCTTCCGACACCGGGGCCTTCGAAGCCGCCATGTGGAGCCTGCTGGGCGTCCGGCCGGTCACCGTCCTGGTCTGGGAAAGCTTCTCCGAAGGGTGGGCCACGGACGTCGCCAAACAGTTGAGGCTCAATCCCACGATCCTGAGGGCCGATTACGGGAAAATCCCCGATCTCGGCGCGGTCGATTGGGAGAGCGACGTCGTCTTCGTCGCGAACGGAACGACAAGCGGCGTGAAGATCCCCCACTGGGACTGGATCGCGTCCGACCGGAAGGGCCTCTCCCTCTGCGACGCCACCAGCGCCGCCTTCGCGATGCCGATCGACTGGAGGAAGGTCGATGTGGCCACCTTCTCCTGGCAGAAATGTCTCGGCGGCGAGGCGGGCCACGGGATGCTCGTGCTAGCCCCCCGCGCAGTGGAACGGCTGGATTCCTACGATCCGCCCTGGCCGCTTCCCAAGATCTTCCGCCTGAAGAAAGGCGGAAAGGTCAACCGGGCGATATTTGAAGCGGACACGATCAACACCCCTTCGCTTCTGTGCGTGGAGGATTACCTTGACGCGCTGAGATGGGCGGACGGGATCGGTCTCGAAGGCCTCATCCAAAGGAGCATGGCGAATCTCAAAGTCGTCGAGGCGTGGGTCGCGAAGAACGACTGGATCGCATTCCTGGCCGAAACGCCGGAGATCCGTTCCAACACCTCGGTCTGTCTCTCCGTCGTCAGTGACCGGGTCAAGGCCCTCCCGAAGGAGGAGCGGGCAAAATTCCTCAAGGAGATCGCAAGCGAGATGGGCAAGAGAAAAGCGGCCTACGACATGGGTTCCTATAAGGATGCGCCTCCGGGATTCCGCTTCTGGTGCGGTCCCACGATCGCCCCCGAGGAGATCCGCGCCGCGCTGGATGAGCTGGAGAAAGTTTACCGGGAAAAGATCGCCGCGTTATAGATTGCCCTTAAGGAAGGAGGAGACCCATGAAGAGAGTGCTGATCAGCGATGACCTCTCCGCGGAAGGAATCGAGGTATTCAAAAAGACGCCGGGGATCGAGGTGGACGTCAAGACAAAGATGACCCCCGACGAACTGAAGGCGGTGATCCGGGATTACGACGCGCTGGTCATCCGGAGCGCCACGAAGGTGACCGGGGAGGTGATCGATCTCGCCGACCGGCTGAAGGTGGTCGGCCGCGCCGGCATCGGCCTCGACAACGTGGACATCCCGGCCGCCAGCAAGCGGGGGATCGTCGTCATGAACACCCCGGGCGGCAACGCCGTCACCACCGGCGAACATGCGATCGCGATGATGCTCTCACTGGCCCGGAAGATCCCCCAGGCGACGGCGTCGATGAAGGCCGGAAAATGGGAGAAGAGCAAATTCACCGGGCATGAACTGCTGAACAAAATCATCGGCGTCATCGGCGCCGGCCGCGTCGGCAGCATCGTCGCCGACCGGGCCTTGGGGCTCAAGATGAAGGTCCTCGCCTACGACCCCTTCATCTCGCCGGAGGCGGCGGAGAAGGCGGGGTTTACCCTCGCCTCGCTGGACGAGATCTTCCGGACGGCCGATTTTATCACGGTCCATACCCCGATGACGAAGGAGACCCGGGGTATGATCAATGCGGCGGCCTTCGCGAAGATGAAGAAGAGCGCCTGCGTGATCAACTGCGCCCGGGGCGGGATCATCGACGAGAAGGACCTCTATGACGCGCTGGTTTCCGGGCAGGTGGCCGGCGCCGCGCTGGACGTTTTTGTGGAGGAGCCGACGAAGAACATGGTCCTGATCGCCTTGGACAACGTCATCTGCACGCCCCACCTCGGGGCGTCGACGGACGAGGCTCAGATCAACGTGGCCATAGCCGTCGCCGAGCAGATCAGCGCCTACCTGACAACGGGCGAGATCAAGGGGGCTGTGAACTTCCCGGCGGTAAGCGCGGAGATCCTCACCGTCATCCGGCCCTATCTGAACCTGGCGGAAAAACTCGGGAAGTTCGAGGCCCAACTCGTCTCCGGAGGAATCGAGGAGGTGGCCGTCGAATACAGCGGCGAGATCCTCAACTACAACGTCGCCCCCATCACCATCTCGCTGCTCAAGGGTCTGCTCACCCCGATTCTCAACGAGGGCGTCAACTACATCAACGCGCCCCTCGTCGCCAAGGAGCGGGGTATCCGGGTCGTCGAGACGAGGAGCAGCGAAGTGAAGGACTACACAAGCATGATCTCCGTGACCGTCAAAACCGCGAGAGAGAAGACTTTCGCCGCCGGCGCCATCTTCGGGCGGCAGCAACCGCGGATCGTCCGGATCAACAAATTCACGGTCGAGGTGATCCCGGAGGGGAGGATGTTCGTCCTGTACAACAACGACAAGCCGGGCGTCATCGGCAATATCGGCACGACCCTCGGCCAGAACGGCGTCAACATCTCCCGCCTCCACCTGAGCCGCGAGCAGGTCGACGGAGAGGCGATGGTCGTCCTCGGCACCGACAGCGTCGCGTCCCCGGAAGTCATCGACAAACTGAGGAAGCTGCCCCATGTGATCTCGGTGACCGAACTGGAGATGTAAGCATTTTTCCGTCAATCCCATGAAAATGGGGATCCGTTCACTGTAGGCAGTTTCACGCCCTCCGGATTCCCGCCGGCGCGGGGATAACGACACTTTTGATAGCATTTCAACGCGATTGGAGAACCGTCACTATGGCAAACGTGGTTGTGGTCGGCACCCAGTGGGGTGACGAGGGGAAAGGGAAAGTAGTCGATATTTATGCGGAACACGCCGATGTGATCGCCCGGTTCCAGGGGGGAAACAATGCCGGCCATACCCTGGTCGTCGGGGGCAAACAGACCATCCTGCACCTCATCCCCTCCGGCATCCTGCACGCGGGCAAGACCTGCATGATCGGAAACGGCGTCGTCGTGGACCCGCAGGTCCTGATCGAAGAGCTGGACAACCTCCGAAAGCGCGGCCTTCTCCCCGACAATACCCCGCTCTTCCTCAGCGAAAGGGCGCACATCATCATGCCCTACCACCGGCGGATCGACGTCGCACGGGAATCGCACGGCATCGGCAAGAAGATCGGCACGACCGGCCGGGGCATCGGGCCGGCCTACGAGGACAAGATCGCACGAATCGGCATCCGCGTCTGCGATCTCTTGGACGAAAAGGTCTTCCTTGAAAAGCTGGCCCGGAACGTGGAGGAGAAGAACTTCTACCTCACAAAGCTCTTCGGGGAGGAGCCGATCGACGGCGCGGCGATCCGGGAAGAGTACCGGATCTATGCCGACCGCATCCGCCCTTACGCCGCCGACTGCTCCCTGATTTTGCAGAAGGAGATCGCAAAGGGGAAGAAGATCCTCTTCGAGGGCGCCCAGGGGTCGCACCTCGACATCGACCACGGCACCTTCCCCTATGTGACCTCTTCGAACACCGTTGCCGGAAACGCCGCCTGCGGAACCGGCGTGGGACCGCTGGCCGTCCGGTCGGTGGTCGGCATCTGCAAGGCCTACACAACGCGGGTTGGGGAAGGCCCCTTCCTGACCGAACTCAACGACGAAACGGGGGCCAGGCTCCAGCAGGTCGGGCAGGAGTTCGGGGCGACCACGGGCCGGAAGCGGCGCTGCGGCTGGCTCGACATGGTCCTGGTCCGCCATGCCGTCCGCGTTTCCGGGATTACCGGAATCGCGCTGACCAAACTCGACGTCCTCACCGGGATTGAAAAGCTGAAGATCTGCATCGGCTACCGGACGGAGAAAGAGGAGTTCACGGAATCCGTTCCCGCAAACCTGCGCCTCATGGCCTGCTGCCGGCCCGTATACGAGGAGTTGGACGGCTGGACGGAGGATATCCGGAGGGCAAAAGGGATCGAAGAGCTCCCCCGGAACACCCGGCGCTATATCGAGCGGCTGGAGACCCTGGCTGGCGTCCGGCTGGTCCTCGTCTCCGTGGGCCCGGATCGGGACGAAACCATCAGCCTCGCCGACCCCTTTGCGGACTGACCGGCAAGGTATCGGGGACGTTCATATTAATGCTTGACAAGAAAAGTCCGTTCCTGTTAAGAGGTTCGGCTTCAAATTCCAGGGTCGTTAGCTCAGTCCGGTAGAGCAGCGGACTTTTAATCCGTTGGTCGTGGGTCCGATTCCCACACGACCCACCATAATATCAAGATGTTACGTATCATGGAGAAAGACCCGTAACCTTTTATTTAGGGGGTCTTCTGGGTTTGTTGTGCATAAATTCAAATCTCTTTTGGTTCTTTGATAAATGAGGTTATGACTTTGAGCATGAGGTATTCCTGATCCGAGAGCTTTGCATAACTCCGATTTTCCCCCGGGTCATTCATCGATGACCTCCCTCGGGAGGTTCCCGACGAGGAGACCGCACTGAATTTTTCGGGTGAGTGATCCGCAAAAAAGAGCATGAGAAATTTAAAATTAATGAGGTAATTTAGAATCTCCCTGCTGTTTTGCGGCGTGGGGGGCGAAAAACGGG
>CAKKRN010000168.1 GCA_919902745.1 Syntrophaceae bacterium
TGGGAGTGATCGGCGAAATGTGAAAAGGCCGGGAAAAATAACCTATGGATTATTCTATTTTAATTCAAGTCGTCGTTGTGGGAGTAGCCACCGGCGGCGTCTATGGTCTGATCGCCCTCGGGTTTGTTCTCATCTACAAGGCCACCAGCTTTCTCAATCTGGCCATGGGTGAGTTCATGACCCTGGGCGCCTTCATCTGCTTCACCTCCTTGACCGTGCTTCATGTCCCTTTTTATATCGCTTTTATCATTACGATTGTCTTTGCCGTCATTCTCGGGATGGTTATCGAACCCCTCATTTTAAGACCCATGATCGGAGAGCCGGTCATTTCGGTCATCATGGTGACCATCGGCCTGGGCGCGATCCTGAGAGGCCTCATGTATATGATCTGGGATCCCACGTACCGGACTTTCCCGCCCATATTTCCACCCAAACCCCTGAACCTCGGTTTCGCGGTGATTCCTTCGGGGCTCCTTTGGGGGTTCATTTTCGCGCTGATTACAACCATTGTCTTCATCGTGATCTTCAAATTCTCCCGTACCGGTGTGGCCATGCGGGCCACGGCCAATGACCAGCAGGCCGCGCTGTCCATGGGCGTCAGCGTGAGGGGCGTCTTCGCCCTTTCCTGGAGTTTCGGCGCCGTTGCCGCCGTCATCGGCGGGATTGTGATCGGCAATATGAGCGGCATCGACATCTACATGGGCGATATCGGCCTTGCCGCGTTGTCCGTCATCATCCTGGGGGGGCTGGACAGCATAGGAGGGGCGATCCTGGGCGGTTTTATTGTGGGCATATTGCAAAATTTGGCGGGTCTGTACATCGACCCGCTGATTGGCGGGGGAGCGAAAGAGGTGGCCCCGTTTTTTATTATCCTGCTCATCATCATGATTCGGCCTTACGGGCTATTCGGCAAGGTCACCATCGAAAGGGTTTAGGTCGCTGCTTTAGGGAGAGAGACTGAAGGCGGAAAGCGGTCAACACACTTCAGCCGGGACACCTGAGCCGTTACGAACGATGAAATGGGTTGATGCCTGATGCGCTGCGGCGATTTCAAAGAAAATTACATCGACGACGAAGAGATCTTCCCGTCCCCTTTTACCAAATTCTGGTTGGCCCTCTTCCTGATTTTTCTGATCGCCTTTCCGTTCATGGCCAATGCCCACCTGCTTTACATCGCCAACATGATCGGTTTTGCGGTGATCGGGGCGGTTGGGCTCAACCTGTTGACGGGATTTACCGGACAGATTTCGCTGGGTCATGCCGCCTTTATCGGTGTCGGCGCCTATACTTCGGCCATCCTGGTCACGCGCTACGGGATCTCTTTCTGGTTGTCCATTCCGTTGTCCGGTCTGGTTTCCGCACTGGCCGGCATGGTGATCGGCATCCCCTCCCTGCGGGTCAAGGGGCTCTATCTCTGCATCGCCACGCTGGCGGCCCAGTTTATTTTTGGATTCACCTTTGTGCATTGGGAATCGATGACCAAGGGGATCACCGGGATCCATATCCCGCCGCCGGCGGTCGGCAGTTTTCAATTCGATACCGAAAAAAGTTTCTACTGGATCACCCTTCTCTTCGTGATCCTGGGCGTAGGCTATGCGCGGAATCTGGTTCGTTCCAAAATGGGACGGGCCTTTGTGGCCATCCGCGATCGGGATCTTGCCGCGGAAATCATGGGCATCAACCTCTTCCGCTACAAATTGAGCGCCTTTGCGATCAGCTCCTTTTATGCGGGCGTCGCAGGGGCTTTGTGGGTCAGTTTTTTAAAGGTCGTGACCCCGGAACACTTCCCCTTCATTCTCTGCATCCAGTATCTCGCCATGGTGATCGTCGGGGGGCTGGGAAGCGTGATCGGCTCCATTTTCGGCGCCGTTTTCATGACCTTGATTCCCGAAATTCTGAATGTGCTGTCCGACATGGTCAAGTCCTATGCGCCGGGGATGGCGAAAATGATCATTCCGTTCAAGCAGGTTGTCTTCGGATCCATGATTGTCGGCTTCCTCATTTTTGAACCCAGGGGGCTGGCCGAAATCTGGAGCCGGATCAAAAAGTTCTTCACGCTGTGGCCTTTTTCCTATTGAAGGTCATTTCGTGATTCGTGAAAGGAGGTGATTTACACCCTGTATTGGAACATCCACATCGCAACCACGTTTCTTTATTCTTAGGAGGGAGCCGATCATGAAGAAAATTAGTTTTTGTATCCTCAGTCTTATCTTGTTTCTTGGGCCGTTCAGCATCGCCATCGCCCAGCAACTGCCGACAATCGCTGCGGTTCACCCCTTTACGGGCCCCTTTGCCTTTGCGGGAATCGAAGGGAGCGCCGCGATGCAGGATGTTGTCGACATGGCAAATGAGGCAGGAGGCATCAACGGGAAAAAGATACAGTATTATTGGTCAGATGGCGAATATAAAAACGATGTCGGGATTGCCGCCTTCAAGCGGCTCTATGCCCAGTATACCCCGCAGGTGATGTTCGGACAGAGCACTGGCATGACCAAGGCCCTGGGTCCCGAGATCAAGAGCCGGTACAAGGTTCTCTACTCCGCCTACACGATGACCAGTGAGGCGGCCAATCCAAAAGAAAATCCATATCTTTTCATTGCAGCCCCCACGTATGCCGAGCAGTTCGGCGTTCTGTTGAAATACATTGCCAAAGAAAAACCCGGCGCCAACATTGCGTTCTTCTACGGCGACTCAGAATTCGGCAGGGAGCCCATTCCGGCAGGCCGGGAGATGAGCAAGAAAATGGGGCTTAACGTAGTGGCTGAAGAGGTTTCCCAGGTTGGCGGGGTCGATCTCACGACACAGATCCTCGATATGAAGGCCAAGAAAGTGGATTACTGCATCTTCCAGGGATTTGTCAGCAATCCGATTGCGACCGTGATCAAGCAGAGCAAGGATTATGGCCTGAATGCCAAGTTCATGGGGACCTTCTGGTCGACGGAAAAGCAACTCATCAAAGAGTTGGGCCCTCTGGCCGGCGAGTATGTCGGGGTTTCCGCCTACTCCTTCTTTTACCAGGATGACCTCCCGATGATGAAAAAGATCAAGGAATGGACCAAAAAGAAATATCCCGCGATTGAGTATCGCTCCCAGGCCTATATGCAGAATTTCATGACCGGCCTTCTTTTTGTGGAGAGCTTCAAACGCGCCGACAAAATGAAAGGCGGCATTACGGCGGACAACATGGTCCAGGCATTCCAATCGATCAAGAACTATGACGTCGGCGGGCTGATGCCGCCGGTGACCATCAAAAACAACAGCATTCCGGTGGGAAGGGTCTACCGCGGCAATGCAAGCACGATGCAATTTGATCCGATCTCCGATTGGATTCACATGGATTGACCTTGAACCCTTTTCCCCTCTCCACGCCCTCTTCTCCTGCCGGCAGCCGGGCGGAGATGGAGGGGGGGTGGAGAACCGGAAAATCAGGATGATACCGATCGTGGAAATTTCAACACTCCCAGGATTATTGAGAAGAAACGCCCTCCGGTTCGGGGAGAAGAGGGTTGCCCTCCGGGAGAAGGAGTTCGGAATCTGGCAGGCGATAACCTGGAGTGATTATTACGAAAATGTGAAGCGCCTTGCGCTGGGTCTCCACCTGCTCGGGTTTAGGAAAGGGGACAAGCTCTCGGTGATCGGCGATAACCGGCCTGAATGGTTCTACGCGGAACTCGCCGCGCAGTCCCTGGGTGGGGCGGTTGTCGGGATTTATCCGGACAGCCATCTGGACCAGGTCGAATACAACATCAACCATTCCGATTCCACTTTCGTGATGGTGGGAGATCAGGAGCAGGCCGATAAGATCCTGACCATCAAAGAAAAATGTCCTAACATCAAAAAAGCGATCGTGGATGATCCCAAGGGGATGAGAGGTTATGACGACCCCATTCTTGTTTTCCTGAAGGATGTCCAACAAGCAGGTCGGGCGCTGGCGGATCGGAATCCCGCTCTTTTCGATGAGATGATCGATCAACTCTCGCAGGATGATGTGGGGCTGATCATCTACACCTCGGGGACGACCGGCCTGCCCAAGGGAAGCATGATTACCCATAAGAACATGACCAGCATCGGCCAACTCTTAGATGAGGTCGATGAAGCCAGGGAGACGGACAATTATGTCTCCTTTCTGCCTCTTTCCTGGATCGGGGAACAACACTTTGCACTGTATTGGAGCCTGACGAAGGGTTTCACGGTCAATTTTCCGGAAAAGGTGGGGACCACCCAGCAAAACATACGGGAGATCGGTCCCGATCTGATGCTGGCGCCTCCCCGGATCTGGGAAAAGATGTGTTCCGACATCCAGGTCAAAATACAGGACGCTGCATGGATCAAGCGGATGGTCTATAAAATCTTTTTGTCCGTCGGTTACCGGGCCACCGGATTCAAGCTGAACAAGAAAACGCCCCCCGTTTACTTGCGGTTATTCAAGTGGATCGGTTATTGGCTCCTTTTCCGCTCGCTGAAAAATTATCTCGGACTGGCCAGGGTCCGCCATGTTTACACCGGAGGGGCTCCCCTCGGACCGGAAATATTCCAGATGTTTCAGGCCCTGGACGTCAACATCAAACAGGCCTACGGCATGACCGAACTGTCCGGGGGGACGCTGATTCACCGGACAGACGACATCCGCCTGGACACCGTGGGCAAGCCCCTTCCCGGAATCGAGGTCCGAATCTCCGACGATGGGGAGATGATGATCAAGGGGGATACGAACTTCAAGGGATATTACAAGGACCCTGAAGCAACCCAAAAAGCGCTGCGGGACGGCTGGTTTCATACCGGCGACGCGGCGATCCTCGACGAAGACGGTCAGGTCGTCATCATCGACCGGGTGTCGGACGTGATGAAGCTGGCGGATGGAGGCAAATTTTCTCCGCAGTTGATTGAGAACAAGCTGAAATTCAGCCCCTATATCATTGATGCGCTGGTGATCGGTCAGGACAAGCCCTTCATTACCGGAATGATCAACATCGACATGAACAATGTCGGCAAGTGGGCGGAAAACAATCAGATTCCCTATACCACGTTCGCGGACCTCTCCCAGAAAGAGAGCGTCTATGCGCTCATCGAACAGGAGGTGGCCAAGATCAATACAACCCTTCCCCGGGTGGCCCGGGTCAGGAGGTTTGTGCTGTTATACAAAGAGCTGGACGCCGACGATGAGGAGCTGACCCGGACCCGAAAGGTGAGAAGAAAATTCGTCTCGGAAAAGTACAGGCATCTCATCGACGCCCTCTATGGGGACGAGAAGGAACTGGAAGTGGAGTCCGATATCCGCTACCGCGACGGCAAGGGGTTTCAGATGAAGACCATGGTCAAGGTGCAGCATGTCGGGAGTTAGAAGATGACGCAACCCGTGGCGGAAGAGATCCAGCTTCAAGTGGAAGAGATACACCTGAGTTTCGGCGGTCTGAAGGTTCTGGCCGGGGTGAGCACGAGCGTCAAAAAAGGGGAGATCTTCTCGATCATCGGACCGAACGGCGCCGGCAAGACCAGCCTTCTCAACTGCATCAACCGGTTCTATACCCCGGATCGGGGGAAAATCATTTTTGAGGGGCAGAACATTTTAAAGCTGAAGCCCCATCAGCTGGCCGCCCTGGGGATTGCCCGAACCTTTCAGAATGTGGAATTGTTCAAACACATGACAGTCGTCGACAACATCAAGCTTGGGCACCACGTCCATCTCCGGTCGGGATTCCTCTCCGGCGGCATCTACTACGGCAAGACCCGCCGCGAGGAGATGGCCCTGCGGAAAGAGATCGAAGAGAGGATTGTCGACTTCCTCGAAATCGAGCAGATCCGGAAAAGCGTGGTCCATACGCTTCCGTTCGGACTTCAGAAAAGGGTGGAGCTGGCCCGCGCGCTGGCCATGAAGCCGAAGATCCTGCTGCTCGACGAACCGGCGACGGGCATGAATCTGGAGGAAACGGAGGACATCGCCCGCTTTATCCTCGACATCAATGAGGAATGGGGGGTGACGATCATCCTGATCGAACATGACATGGGGGTGGTCATGGACATTTCCGACCGCGTCTGCGTGCTCGACTTCGGTGTGAAAATCGCCGAAGGAGAGCCGGCCGAGGTGCGTCAGAACGAACAGGTGATCAAGGCCTATCTGGGTCAGGTCGATTTAACGTACTCGAGGCTGGGGGCATAGCGCAAGGTGGAGCCGTTACTGCTGGTCAATAACATCGAGGTGATCTATCACAATGTCATCCTTGTGCTGAAGGGGATGTCCCTTCAGGTCAACGAGGGGCAGATCGTGACCATTCTTGGAAACAACGGGGCCGGGAAAACGACCACGCTGAAGGCGATCTCCGGGCTGCTCGCTTCGGAAAACGGCAAGGTCACGGACGGCTTCGTCCAGTTCATGGGGCAGCGGATCGACCGCACCTCCCCGGAAAAGATCGTCCGCATGGGCATCTTTCAGGTAATGGAGGGGCGCCGCGTCTTCGGCGATCTGACCGTGGAAGAAAACCTGGTCATCGGGGGGCATACCAACAAGAACACCCGGAAAATGAAACAGGACATGGAAAAGGTCTTTCATTATTTCCCCCGCCTGGTTCAGCGCAGACAAACGCTGGCGGGCTATATCAGCGGCGGCGAGCAGCAGATGCTCGTCATCGGGAGGGGGCTGATGGCTTCCCCCCGATTGATGCTGCTGGATGAACCCTCGATGGGCCTTTCCCCGCTGCTGGTTTCCGAGATCTTTGAGATCATCAAACGGATCAACAAAGATGAAGGGGTCACCATCGTTCTGGTCGAACAGAATGCGCGCCTCGCCCTCTCCATTGCCGACCACGGCTATGTGATGGAGAATGGCCGGATCGTGCTGGACGATCAGGCGGACAAGCTTTCGGAAAATGCCGATATCAAAGAGTTCTACCTCGGCCTGACGGAAGTGGGCAAGAAGAGTTATCGGGAAGTGAAACATTACAAGCGCCGGAAACGCTGGCTGACGTGACGGGCCAAGGAGGCAAATGACGACCCCGCAACAAGTCGTCCTTTGCTTTCTTTGTCATTCCGGGCTTGACCCGGAATCCATTTTTTAAAGTAGTTCTGGATACCGGCTTTCGCCGGTATGACCGTTTGAGGGATTTTTTTACGAGGTGGTCAACCATGGAACTTCGCAGCTTTACCGTCTATGACATCTTCAAAAGGAATGCGCGCGTCTTTAAAAACAGAACCGCGATTCAGTCTGAGGGGGAGCGGATCACCTTCGGAGAGCTGTATGACCGGGTGAATGCCGTGGCGGGGCGGCTCGTTTCCGCAGGGATTCGTCCGGGGGACCGGATCGCGGTCCTGACGAAGAACCGCCCGGAATTCTTCATCCTGGCCGGCGCGATCGCCGCTACGGGCGCGATCATGGTGCCGATCAATTTTCGTCTTTCCGCGGAGGAGATCGGATACAACCTCACCAATACGGACCCGGTAGCGATCGTTGTCGATCCCGATTACGAAAAGACGATTTCCACGCTCGGCCCCGCCTGCCCGTCCCTGAGAAGATGGATCACCTTCGGCTCCGGAGGAGAGGAGTTCGAACCTTTTGATTCCCTGCTCGGCGGTCCGCCGGTGAATGCCGCGAACCTGCGCGGGGACGATCCCTACATCATCATGCATACGGCCGCGGTTCAGGGAAAACCCCGCGGGGCGATCCTCAGTCATCATAATCTCGTCGCCTGTTCGATTCAGCTTATCGGCGCCCTCGGCCTGACCCACCAGGACTCTTATCTGAATATCCTTCCGCTCTTTCATATTGCCGGTTGGATGGCGGCGCTGACGGTGATGCACGCGGGCGGCCGGAACCTGGTCGTCGCGAAATACGACCCCAAGGCGGCCGGCGAGACGATCGACCGGGAGGGGGTGACCTTCATCGGCAATTTCCCGCCGATCCTGACCCAGTTGCTCGATGTGCAGGCGGCCGGCGCGTGCACGCTGGCCTCTCTGAGAAATGTGATCGGGGTGGAACTTCCCACGACGGTGCAGCGATTTGAAGCGCTCGGCACGGGACGGTTCTGCCTCGCCTACGGCCAAACCGAGACGATGGGATTGACCTGCACCTGCCTGAACGCGGAAAGGCCCGGCTCCGCCGGACGGCCGGGAGCGCTGGTCGATCTGATGATTGCCGACGAATTCGATCGGGAGGTCGCAGCGGGAAAACCGGGGGAGATCCTGGTTCGGGGACCGCTTGTGTTTCAAGGGTACTGGGGTGAAGAGGAGCTGACGAACCATACCTTGCGAGAAGGTTGGCACCATACGGGCGACGTCGGCCGTCTCGACGAAGAGGGATTCCTCTGGTTTGTCGGCAGGAAGGCGGAAAAGGAGTTGATCAAACCCGGCGGCGAGAACGTCTACCCGGCGGAGGTGGAAAAGGTGGTCCTTGAACATCCCGCCGTTCTGGAGGTCTCCGTGATCGGTGTTCCCGATCCCAAATTCGGTGAAGGGATCAAGGCCGTTTGCGTGCTGAAGCCGGGAGCCCGATTGCCGGCGCAGGAGCTGATCGATTTTGTGGCCGGCAGAATCGCCCGCTACAAAAAACCAAATTATGTCGAATTTGTCGACTCACTTCCCCACAAAGAGGACGGTTCAATCGATCGGTCAAAGGTGAAGGAGATGCATGTGTGAAAACCCCATCCGGATCTTCCCTCTCCGAAGTGACCTTCCCATCTCAACTTGGCCCGCCCCTGGGGTGCAGTCGAAAGAACCCGAAAATCAGGGAACTTCTGCAACGCAACGACCATGTATCGATAGCTTACAAAATATGTTTACAAAACAATACGGAAATGTATTATAATGTAAACCATCATGAAGAGCTACCGTGAGACATACGTCCGGAAGGCCGAGATCGCCCAGTTGATCCTTTTGCATCAACTCTACTCCCTGTCGGGAAGCCGGGAGTTGATCTTTCAAGGGGGGACGGCGCTTCGGTGGTGCTATGGCGGGAGCCGGTTTTCCGAGGACCTCGATTTCGTGACGCCCCTCGGCGCCGATGCCGTTCGCGCGAAGCTGAATCGAGCGCTGAAGGCGGTGGAAAGGGAGATGGTCCCCCATTTCGGACCGGGCGCATTGACCCTGTCCGACAAATCGACCCGGCCGGATACCCTGAAGCTCTTCGCGGACTACCGGCCGATGGCCTCGCGGGAGAAGATTTCCGTCAAACTCGAATTCGAGGGTATCCGGAAAGAGAGCCTTCCGGAGACGAAGAACCATATTCTGTCGGCGCTTCCGGCCGTTTCCTACCTGATCGCGTCCGGCGATTTCCGGGTGCCGCGTCCCAATGCCGTTCTGGTGGTGGAAACCCTTCCGGAGATCCTCTCCGACAAGATCCGCGCGCTTTTGGAACGCCGTTACCTCAAGGGCCGCGATATCTTCGATCTCTGGTATCTGCGGGCGGTGTTGAATGCGGCCGCCGACAAGGAGATGATCGAAAGAAAATGCCGGATGTATGCCTGGCCGTTTCAGGCCGCACGGAATCTGGATTTCTTTGCGGACCCTTCATCCGCGGCGCGGGAGGAGCTGAAAGCGGCGATCCGGGAGGATCTTGCCCGTTTTCTGCCGCCGGAACTCCTTGCGGTCCATCAGGCGGAAGGATACGCCTCTTTCCTCGCGGCGCTTCAGTCGCTGTTTGCGGAATTGCGGAAGGCGGAGGTGGCCCTGCCGTGACAGCGGTGAAAACCCTCCA
>CAKKRN010000169.1 GCA_919902745.1 Syntrophaceae bacterium
GGTGTTGCCCACGTTGAGCTTCCGGAAGAGGAGGGCGAACTGCGCCTCCAACTCCGCACCCAGGGCCGTCCGGACGGCCTCCGGAAGATCCCAGAGCTCCCGCTTGAAGGGGCCGATCCCCTTCTTCCGGGTCTTGTAGAAGAACTGCTCCTCCGTGTCCCCCTCCTTTCGTTCGGCGGCCGCCTCGCGCTTCAGGTAGTCGTAGATCTGCGCGCGGAGCTCCGGCGGAAAGTTCCGGCTGTCATAGATGATATTCTGGAAACCCGTCGCCAGGTGGACCTCCGCCGTGCCGGTTGCGGGGAACCGGTCAAATGCCTCATCGGGCAGCGTGGAGGCGCCGTGCTGGACCGCGCCGGCCATCCCGTATTCGACCCGCGCCGCCTGCGAGAGCTTCTGCAGCGTGTCAAAATCGAGCTTGACCTTGGCAACGCTCCCGTCGGCCAGCGGGACCCCGCCGTGGGTCGTCCCCGTCTGGACGCTGATCTTGCTGATCCCCTTCAACGCGGTTCCGCTCTTGCGAAGGGTTTCAAGGTAACCCTCCATGAAGGCGTGGAGCTCCTCGACCGTGCTGTTTTTCCCGCCAACCTCGCCGATCTCCCCGCCGACGGAGATGGCGACCCCTGCCGGTTCCAGATCCCGGATCATCGTCGTCATTTCAGCGGCGAGGCTGTAGTTCAGCCTCTGCTGCTTCTTTACGGTCTCTTCCGAGAGATCGACAAGGGTCGAGGTGTCGATGTCGATGTTGTAGAAACCGGCCTCGATGGCCTCCCAGATCAGGTCCTTGACGGCCCGAACCTCCGCCTCCGGAGCCTTCGCGAATTTTTTTGCCCCCACCTGGAAATGGTCGCCCTGCAGGAAAAGGGGGCCTCGGTATCCGGTCTTCAGGGCGGCCGCCGTTACCGCACAGAAGTACTCCGCCGGCCGCTGGCGGGTGTAATCAATCTCCGACCGCGCGATCTCGAAGATCATCGCGCCGGCCCCGGAGGCCTGAGCGGCCCGGAAGACCGCCTGGGCCGAGTCATACGTCAGCGCGCGGATATTGATTGCCGGCACCGTAAAGCCGGACGCTTCCCCCCGTCCCATCGCTTCGTAGAGTCCCTGGATCGAAGCGGACCGGACGCCCATCGCTGCCGCCGACCGTCGGATCAGCCAGCGGGCGGCCGCCCGCGTCTCCTCGCCGGGGGCAAATACCGCCGTCCGGATCAGGTCGTCGATCAGGGTCTCCCGGAGACATTTCTCATCCAGGACCCGGACGTCGTTTCCT
>CAKKRN010000170.1 GCA_919902745.1 Syntrophaceae bacterium
ATCATCGACGGCGGCATCATCGCCGCGGCGCCGTCCAGCGTGGTCAGCCTCCTTGACGAAGGGATCGAGGTCATCCGAGCAGGAAAAGGCGATGTATCCGCCTTTATATAGAAAGGATTATTATGAAAAAACAGATGCTGATCAACGCCGTCCACCTCGAGCAGAAGCGCATGGCGATCGTGGAAGACGGCAAACTGGTCGAATTCAACATCCAGATGGCCGTAAGGGAGCCGATTACCGGCAATATCTACAAGGGGCTCGTGATGAAGGTGGAGCGGGGGCTCCAGGCCGCCTTCGTAAACTACGGCGGCCGAAAGGACGGCTTTCTCCCGCTGCGCGACGTTAGCTCCAACTACTTCACGGATACAAACGGCGGCCGCGAGGGCGCGAGATCCATGCTCAAGCCCGGCCAGGAGGTCCTCGTCCAGATCCTCCGAGAGGTCGGCGAACGCAAGGGCGCCCTGCTGACCGCTTACATCTCCCTGCCGGGACGCTACCTGGTTCTGCTCCCCAACAAGGAGAGCAGCGGCATCTCCCGGAAGATCGAGGACGAGGAGGATCGCAAGCGGCTCAAGGAGCTCGTCGAACAGCTCAAGACCGAAGACGGGGTCGGGTTCATCGTCCGGACGGCCGGGATGAACCGGACCAAACAGGAGCTGGCCCGCGACTACCAGCACCTCTCCCGTCTCTGGAAGGAGATCCAGAAAGGGGCCGCCGAAACGGCAGCGCCCGCCCTGATCTACCAGGAGAGCGCTTTCGGCGTCCGCTCGCTGCGGGATTACTTCACCACGGACATCGAAGAGATTCTCGTTGACGACCTGGAAACCTTCCGCCAGGTGCGGGCCTACTGCAAGGCCGTCGCACCACGGAATGTCAAGATGATCAAGCTGGACAAGGAAAAGACTCCCCTCTTCGACAAATACCAGTTGGAAGATCAGATCCGCGTGATCTATCAGGACCACGTGGACTTGAAGTCCGGCGGCTACCTGATCATCAACCCGACGGAGGCGATGATCACGATCGACGTCAACTCCGGCCGGGGCTCCCACAAGCGGAACGTTGAGGAAACCGCCTACCAGACGAACACGGAGGCGGCGGAAGAGATCGCCCGTCAGCTCCGTCTGCGCGACCTCGGGGGGCTGATCGTCATCGACTTCATCGACATGATGGACAACAAGCACAACGCGGAGGTGGAGAAGGTCTTCAAAAAGGCCATCGCCCTGGACCGGGCGCGGATCCAGCTCTCCCATATCTCCAAGTTCGGCATCCTGGAGCTCTCGCGCCAGAAGAAGCAGTCGACGATCCAGGAGATCAGCTACACGCCCTGCCCCTTCTGTCGGGGTAGGGGGGTGCGCCCCTCTCTCGAATACACGGCCCTGAACGCCTACCGGAAGATCGAAACACAGGCGGTCAAGGGGTTCTCCTCCCTGATCAACATCAGCGTCCCCCATGAGGTGGCCGACTACCTCCAGAACCAGAAACGGGCGGAGATCAACCGTCTTGAGAACGACTACGACATGTCGATCCATATCTCTGGAAGCCCTGACATGGCCTGGGACGAGTGGAAGATCGAAACGACGAAGCGGGAGACGCCGCTGGCGCCGGGGCAGACCAATCACGTCCGGATGGCCTCGGAGGAACCGGAGAAACCGGAAGCGGAGGAAGAGGAAGAGGAAGCGGAAATGCCGGCGCCCGAAGCGGCGGAAGAGCCGGAGAAAATCGAGCCCGTAGAAGAGGGTCAAAAAAGGGCGGTATCGAAAAGGGGACCGCGCAGAAAGGGTGCGCCGAAGAAGGTTTTGCCCAAGGAAGAAAAACCGAGAGAGGAAGAACCCGGGCCAAAGGGGGAGTCCCCAGCGGAAAACAACGAACCCGCGCCCGAGACGGCGAAAAAGAGGCCCCGCCGGCGATCACGTCACCGGCGAAGGACACCGGGAGAAAAACCGGCGGAAACCTCATCGGCCGCGCCACAGACTCCTACGGCGGAACAACGGCCCGAAGCGCCGCCGCGGGAAACGGTCCGAATCAAGCCGCCGCTTGCCGCCGTCGAGCCCTCCGCACCGAAGATCGACGTATCACGCCCTTCGGAGCTCTCCAAGGGCAACACTCCGCCGGAGAATCCGAGCAGGGGAAGCGGGAATTCCGACGATCCCTTGCAGCGGCTGAAGAAGATCTTCGAGGCCCTGGAGGAGTGATCGACGCCCAAGAAACCCCCTCCCGAACGGGGGGGGTTCTTGAACAACGGCGGGCTATTTCCGGCCGCCCAACTCCGCGGAACGCTTCGTCGCCGCCTCCACCGCCGCCATTAGAATCTCCCGGAGCTTTCCCTCCTCCATGACCTTGAGACCGGCGAGCGTCGTTCCCCCGGGGGAGGTAACCATGGCCCGGAGCTCCGCAGGGGGCTTTTCCCCGAGGAGACAGAGCTTCGCCGCCCCGAGGAGGCTCTGCGCGATCAGCTTCAGAGCGGTCTCCCGGGGCAGACCTATCCGGACACCTGCATCCACAAAGGCCTCGACGATGAGGAAGACGTAACCGGGGCCGCTCCCGCTGAGTCCTGTCACGGCATCCATGAGATCTTCCTTCACTTCGACGGTAATCCCGACGGCATCGAAGATGTGTCGGGTCCGTTTCAGATCCGCCTCCGTGGCGTGGCTGCCGGGCGCGATGGCGGCCGCTCCTTCGCCGATCAGGGCAGGCATGTTCGGCATGACCCGGACAACGCGCACCCCCTCTCCGAGGCGCTCCTCGATGAAGGCCGTGGAAATTCCGGCCGCGATCGAAATGACCAGCGCCGATGGGGCCATCGCGGCGGTCAATCCCGCGAGGACCTCCGCCATGTTCTGCGGCTTGACGGCGAGGAGGATCAGATCGGCGTTCCGAACCGCTTCCCGGTTGTCGGCCGTCACCAGGACCTTGCAACTCCGGACCAATTCCCGAAGCCTCGCTTCATCCGTGTCCGCCACCGTCACGGCCTCCGCATTCACCAGGCCGCCGGCAATCATTCCCTGAATCAGGGCGCCCCCCATCTTTCCCCCGCCGATCACCGCGATTCTCGTTCCTTTCAGCATCTCCTGTCTCCCCGGTTGTCTTCAGAATATCTTTCTTCCCTCCTCGCCCATTTTCCGCTTTCTGTCAACAGAGAAAATGGGACCGCCTCTCCCCGATTTCTCCCGTTGCACAAGCGGGCTCGGTTGTGATAGGCATGTAGATAAAGGAGGAACTGTCATGATCGATCTCCGGGAAATCGGCGGGCGCAAGCTGGCCTGCTGGGTAAATGACGGCGGCTTTCGCGCCGACCGGAAAACGCTCGTCTTCATCCACGGCTCCGGCGGGAATCACACCGATTGGATCCGGCAGTTCACCCCTCTGCAGAATGTGTTCAATATTGCGGCCATGGACCTGCCGGGTCACGGAGAGTCCGACGGACCGGGGGAACAGGATGTCTCCGCCTACGTGGCGTGGGTAAAGAGGCTTCTGGAGGGATTCGGGATCGAAAAACCGGTCCTGATCGGCCACTCCCTTGGCGCCGCCATCTGCCTCAGTTTTGCCATCCGGCATGGCGATCTGGCCGCAGCGGTGGTCCCCGTGGGCGGGGGGGGCCGGATGCCCGTCAACCCGATCATCCTGGAGGGGCTGAAGAAGGACCCGGCCGCAATCATCGGCCTGATCGCCAAACTCTCGATCGCGAAGGAAAACCGGGAACGGCTTTCCGGTTTCATCACGGAAAATCTCTCCCGGGCGACCCCCGGGATCATCTACGGCGATTTATTCGCGTGCAGCAAACTGGACATCACCGAGGCGGTCGCGGGGATCCGGATCCCCGCGCTGATCCTCTGTGGCGCCGACGACAAGATGACGCCGCCCGCCCTGTCCGAGTACCTCCGGGATCACATCCCCGGGGCCGGCCTCGCCCTGATCCCGGGAGCGGGACATTTCGTCATGCTGGAGAACCCGGAGGCCTTCAACGCGGCCCTGGCGGATTTCGTGAATGCGCTGCCGGCATGAATCGCGCGACGCCCGCGGCATGGGCCGCCTGATGCCGGCGGGACCGTAAACCAGGCGTTGTCCCCTTCCCCCGCGGGAGGGATGAAGGGAGTCAGAAAAAAGACATGTTTGTCCTCGGAAATTTCATCGCCGCCGTCGCCCGTATCATCGACATCGCGCTGACCATCTACATGTGGATCATCGTCATCCGGGCGGTCCTCTCCTGGATCCATCCCGATCCCTACAACCCGATCGTCCGCCTTCTCTACCAAGTCACGGAACCATTGATGGCCTTTGTTCGGCGGCGGATTCCCCTTCGAGGGATGGGGATCGACTTTTCGCCCATGATCATCTTGCTCGCGATCGTCTTCCTCCAGAGTTTCCTGGTGCCGAGCCTGATACAGCTTTCGTACTATTTTCGGTGACCGGAGCGCCCATGATTCCCCTCCGCGAAACCGAGACCGGCGTCATCTTCCGCATCCGGGTCGTTCCGCGGGCATCCCGGCGTGAACCCGTGGGCATCCAGGATGGCGCCCTGAAGCTCCGGATCACGGCGCCCCCCGTGGAGGGAAAGGCAAACAGGGAGTGCGTCCGAATGGTTGCGGAACTTCTCGGCGTGAAGAGGACGCAGGTGGCGATCATCTCGGGTCATACATCCCGGACGAAAACCGTCGCCGTGGAAGGGGTGAAGGCAAAGGAGATCGCCGCCCTCATCGCGGTTCTGTAACGTAACCTTTTCCAGGAAATTTTGATATGGCGGATGGGAACGGTTCCGAAAATTCGCGGGTCGTCCGGGCGGCGGGCGTCGTAGGGATGGCGACGATGCTCTCCCGCATCTTCGGTTTCCTCCGGGACATGATCGTGGCCGGCCTGTTCGGTGCGGGGCTCACGACGGACGCCTTCTTCGTCGCCTTCCGGATCCCGAATCTCCTCCGGCGTCTCCTCGCCGAGGGGTCGCTGACCGTCTCCTTCGTCCCCGTCTTTACGGAATACCTGAGAAACCGCTCCCGGAAGGAGGCGCTGGATCTCGCCGACATCGTCTTCACCGCGCTGTCGATCCTCCTCGTTGCCGTTTCACTGCTCGGCGTCCTCTTCTCGCCGCTCATCGTGACGGTAATGGCGCCCGGCTTCGTCAGAATGCCCGCCCAGTATGACCTCGCCGTCTTCCTGACCCGGCTGATGTTCCCCTACATCTTTCTGATCTCGCTGGTCGCCCTCTGCATGGGGATTCTCAATTCGCTCCGGCACTTCGCGGCGCCGGCCCTCGCCCCCGTCGTCCTCAATCTCGCGATGATCCTGGCCGCGCTGACCCTCCGGGGATTTTTCCGGGAACCGATCACCGCACTCGCGATCGGCGTCATGGCGGGCGGCGTGCTCCAGCTTGTCATGCAGTGGCCCTTTCTCGTCCGAATGGGGGTGCGGTTGAAGCCGAATTTCCGTTTCCGCCATCCGGGGGTGAGGCGGATCGGCCTGCTGATGCTCCCCGCGGCGTTCGGGGCGGCGATCTACCAGATCAACATCTTCATCGGAACGATCCTGGCTTCGCTGCTGCCGACCGGGAGCGTCTCCTACCTCTACTACGCCGACCGGATCGTCGAGCTCCCCCTCGGGGTATTCGCGATCGCCGTGGGGACGGCGACGCTCCCCAGCTTCTCCGAGCAGGTCGCGCAGGGGCGGTTCGACGAATTGAAACGGACGATCGCCTTCTCGCTGAGGATCATCCTCTTCATCACGATCCCGGCGACGGTGGCCCTGATCGCGCTCCGGGTTCCGATCATTTCCGTTCTGTTCCAGCGGGGCGAGTTCGGCGTTCAATCGACCCTGCTCACGGCGCAGGCCCTCCTCTGCTACGCTGTCGGCCTCTGGGCCTTCTCCGTCATCCGGATCATCGTCTCGGCCTTCTACTCCCTCCAGGACACGAAGGCGCCGATGAAGGCCGCGATCGTCGCGCTGATCGTCAACGCCCTCTTCAGCCTCATTCTGATGTTCCCACTAAAGCACGGCGGACTGGCGCTCGCCACCTCGATCGCCACCGCCGTGAACGTCGGAATGCTCTGGGTCATCCTGAGAAGGAGGATCGGGAAACTCCTGGACCGGAACTTCTACCGTTCCCTGGGCCGGACCTCCCTGGCCTCGCTCATCATGTGGGGGGTCATCCTGCTGGTCGGCCTGCTCTACCCCTGGAACACGGACGGCCCCTTCCATGCGAGGCTCGTCCACCTGACCCTCTGCGTCGCCTGCGGTGGCACAGCCTTCTTCGCCTCGGCCCTCCTTCTGAAGAGCCCGGAAATCACCGACGCCCTGGGTGCGATCCGCCGTCGCCTCACAAGAGGATCTTCTTCGGCGTGATTTGGATTCCTCCTGTAACATGTCCGGTTGATCCGGTTAAAGCGTCATCATTCATTTCATGATCTCCCGTT
>CAKKRN010000171.1 GCA_919902745.1 Syntrophaceae bacterium
AAAATATTATCGAGGCAAGCTGGCAAGCCCTCGTGGACAGCATCCAGTACAAGCTGAGCAAGGACAACTTGAACAAAAACAGTTGATCGAACGGGTTGCCATCCCCATCGGGCGTGTTGCTTTGGAGGAATTGCTCCGGGGTTCATTCACACATACAAAATAAACCCCAGGTGCAGCGGCGCTTTCTTCCTCTCGGAGCAGTTCGCTATTCCAGCACAAGTTGTGGCAATATTTCTTGACACACGCGGCCACATCTCTTAAGCTCCCTTCGCATAATGGAAAGTTTCCATCAGTGGTGCTTGCCTGAGAAGATGCGAGAAAGGGGGTGATGTTATGATTGTCATGAATCGCCGGACGTGATTTCATATTCCAGTGATGCACGTTGTGCATCATCAACATGCGAATCCTCCTGCGTGGAAGACTCATAGCGTTGCCTCCGCGGTTGCCTATCCCTGATAACTTCGGGCTCCATCGTTGTGAGTTTCTCCATGAAGCTGGATGAAATTCATAACGAAAGGAGCTTTTATGTCTTCCATTTCTCGTTTCCTTACGTCCCGATGGGGACCGATTATCACCGGCATCGTTGTGGGTGTCCTCGCGCCGGTGCTGGTCAAACTGGGCAATCCCGGCAACATGGGGGTCTGCGTGGTATGCTTCAACCGCGATATCGCCGGCGCCTTGGGGTTGCACCGGGCCGGCGTCGTGCAGTATATCCGCCCTGAAATCATCGGCTTCGTGCTGGGTGCGCTTATCGCCGCACTCCTCTTCCGTGAGTTTAAGCCGCGCACCGGCTCGGCGCCGCTCGTACGTTTTCTGCTCGGCATGTTTGCCACATTCGGAGCCCTGGTGTTTCTCGGCTGTCCGTGGCGAGCCTATCTGCGTCTTGCCGGGGGAGACTGGAATGCCATTTTCGGTATTCTCGGCCTGATCGCCGGTATTGGGTTAGGTATTGCTTTCCTGCGTTCGGGCTATAGCCTCGGCCGGAGTCGTCCAGCGCCAAAGGCTGTTGGATGGGTCATGCCCGCCATCATGGTGACGTTGCTTGTCCTTTTGATTGTGGCGCCGCAGTTCGGGCGTGATGCGGGCGGCAACCCGATTGGACCCATATTCTTCTCGACAACGGGACCGGGCAGCCAGCACGCGCCGCTTCTGATCGCCCTTGTCGTGGGTGTTTTCATCGGTTTTCTGGCACAGCGAAGCCGCTTTTGCACCGTCGGCGCGGTACGCGATGCCATATTGCTCCGTGACTCACGTCTGCTCTATGGCGTTCTGGCACTGCTCGTTGCTGCATTTGTAACCAATGTGATATTAGGGCAATTCCATCCCGGCTTTGAGAAGCAGCCGATAGCCCATACCGACGGCTGGTGGAACTTCGGCGGCATGGTATTGGCCGGTTTGGCGTTTACACTGGCCGGCGGTTGCCCCGGTCGTCAGTTGTTCCTGGCGGGCGAGGGGGATGCCGATTCGGGGCTTTTCGTGATAGGGATGATTGTAGGCGCCGGTTTTGCCCACAGTTACAGCACGGCCAGTTCCGCCGCCGGCCCCGGGGTGTTCGGACCATTCGCGGTCATCGTGGGGATGATCGTCTGCGTTGTCCTTGGCTTCACCATGCGAGAGTCGAAGGGATAGGAGGAGGTTGTCATGAATGAAATAAAGACGGTCGATACCCGCGGGCTTTCCTGCCCGCAACCGGCCATGTTAACCCGTCAGGCGATACAGAAGCTCGATAACGGAACGTTGGAGGTGCTTGTAGATTCCGGCACCGCCCGGGAGAACGTTTCCCGCTTGGCCAAGAATGCCGGTTGGGCTGTGACGATGGAAGAGCAACCCGAAGGCAGTTGCCGGATTGTGCTGAAGAAATGATCTACTTGGATCAAGCGGCAACTTCCTGGCCCAAACCGCCCGAAGTCTTAAAAGCCATGACCGATGTCCTGGAGAACGCCGGGGGCAACCCCGGCCGCTCCGGGCACCGTTTATCCATTGCCGCGGCAAGAATCATATATGACACTCGGGAAGAAATCTCCCGCTTCTTCGGCGTCTCTGATCCGTTGCGGGTGATTTTCACCGGCAACGCCACCCATGCCATCAACCTGGCTCTGAAAGGAATCCTGAAACCGGGGGATCACGTGATCACCAGCTCCATGGAACACAACGCGGTCATGCGGCCGCTGCGGAGCCTGGAGAAACGGGGTATTCGCCTGAGCATCGTGCCATGCGCCTCCGACGGCACTCTTGATGCCAAGGATATCGGCAGGGTGGTCGCATCCGACACGCGACTCGTGGTTATGGCTCACGCCAGCAACGTGGTGGGAACGCTGTTACCCGTTGCTGAAGTCGCCGCCATCGTCCACCAGGCGGGTGCTTTGCTGCTGGTGGATGTCGCCCAGACAGCCGGTATCATACCGATGGATATGACGGCCATGGGGATTGACTTGCTGGCATTCACCGGCCATAAGGAGTTGCAGGGCCCCCCCGGCATCGGTGGTCTTGTGATTGCCGATCATATCGATATCGCACAGATCGATCCTTTGATATGCGGCGGCACGGGGAGCCGCTCCGAATCGGAAGAGCAGCCGGATGACCTGCCCGACAAATTCGAAAGCGGCACGGCCAACCTGGCGGGCATTGCCGGCCTCGGTGCGGGATTGCGATGGCTAAAGGATAGAGGCATCGAAGAAATCTGTGCTCATTTGAAAACACTCAGTCGGATGCTGATCGATGGACTGTCTGCTTTTCCGGAAGTAAAGATATATGGAACCCTTGACCCTGCCCGCTCGATTGCCGTGGTTTCCTTCACTGTCGCCGGAAGGCATGTTTCAGAGATAGGGTTTAGACTGGATGAAGAATATGGCGTCCTGTCGCGGGTTGGCCTGCACTGCGCCCCGGCGGCGCACAAAACGATTGGGTCATTCCCCGAAGGAACGGTGCGGCTGGCGCCGGGCGTGTTCACGACGACGGAGGATATCCGGCTAGCGATACGGGCGATAGGGCGGGTCATCCGGTCATGACACTGTATGGCGTCATTTTGTTTCACACGACTTCATCGGTTCTGCGGGCGGAGAAGCGGCTGATCAAGGAGGGGTTTGCCACCAGGCTCGTCCCTACCCCGCGACAGTTCTCCAGCGATTGCGGTATCGCGCTGCGGTACGACTGGAACGACCATGAGCGGATAACGTCGATGTTGGGCGAGGAAAAAGTTGAATTTGATGCGATACACTTTCTGGATGCGAATCCGGTTTAGGAACCCGGCCCGCATCGCTTAAATGTCACTTTGAGTCTATTGGGGAGGCAGAATATGAAGGACAAACCAAGACCACGTCTTACCCAGACCGTCAGGGGCGCGGGTTGAGCCTGTAAGCTGGGTCCGGCGGACCTGAACGAAGCGCTTGCCGGCTTGCCTCTGACCACCCATCCTAACCTCATTGTAGGCATGGAGAGGGTGGAGGATGCCGGCGTCTATCAACTGACCGATGATCTGGCCTTGATCCAGACGGTCGATTTTTTAACGCCCATAGTGGATGATCCGTTCGCTTATGGGCAGATTGCCGCGGCCAATTCTCTCAGTGACGTCTATGCCATGGGGGGGAAGCCGCTGACGGCCATGAATATCGTCTGCTTCCCGGTTCAGACGATGGATCTCTCGATATTAAAGGAGATTCTGCAAGGCGGACTGGAAAAGATGCGGGAGGCGGAAGTCGTACTCATGGGCGGGCATAGCGTGGATGACCAGGAGCTGAAATACGGCCTTTCGGTGACCGGCACGATCCACCCCAAGAAGGTGCTTCGAAAAGAAAACGCCAGGACAGGCGACAGGCTGATACTGACCAAGCCGATCGGGACAGGGATCATCAGCACTGCCTTAAAAGCTGAACTGGCCGGCAAGGAGGCCGCCGATCATATTGTGAAGTCCATGTCCACTCTGAATCGCAAGGCTTCGGAGGTGATGCAAGGAATAGGGGTTCATGCCTGCACCGACATCACCGGCTTTGGCTTACTGGGGCATGCCGCCGAGATGGTTGAGGGGACTGAGATAGGGATGGTGATCTATGCCGATTCGGTGCCGGTTTTCCCGGAAGCCAAAGATCTGGCGGCCATGGGAATGATTCCGGGCGGACTGTACCGTAACCGTGATTATCGCAAGTCCATGGTGGAAATAGGCCCCGGCGTCAACGAATGTCTGGCTGATATCCTCTTTGATCCTCAAACTTCGGGTGGATTGCTCATCTCTGTATCTGAGGACAAGGCGCTACGGCTCATAGACAGGCTGCACGAGGCTGGAGTAACGGAGGCCGCTGTCATTGGCGAAGTGGTCGGCAGCCTGAAGGGCAGGATTGTCGTTGAATCCGCTCAATAGCCTGGAAATTTTTCTAACCGTCCCAAACAAACAATGCTGAAAAACGGGAAAACACGCCCGCCGCGCAAAATTAGGCGGTGGATTATGGCTGCCATTGAGAATTGCGTAAGATGAAATCCTGTGGTATATTTATGTTCAAATTATGGAGGTGTGTTATGCACAGCACAAAGGACATCATTCAGGAGGCTACCGCGCTTCCCGTAGAAGAGCGCATCATCGTGGTTGACTCCCTCCTTCGCACACTGAACATCCCAAACCCGGACATTGACACAGAATGGGTAGGGGTTGCCAAGCGTCGGCTTGCAGAGCTCCGTTCCGGACGTGTCAATCCCGTTCCAGGAGATCAGGTCTTTGCGCGAATCAGAGAAAGCTTCGGACGATGACGTTTGATTTTCATCCGGAAGCCAAAACGGAATTACTTGAGGCCATCGCGTACTACGAAAGCTGCGCACCGGGGCTGGGAGAAGACTTCTCTCTGGAGGTCTATTCCACCGTACAGAACATCCTGTCCTATTCGCACGCATGGCCGATTGTGGAAGATGATGCACCGATGTCTAACCAGTCGCTTTCCATACGGTGTCCTATACAGCATTGAGTCAGATCGCGTCTACATCCTCGCGGTCATGCATCTTCACCGGCGCCCAGATTACTGGAAGTACAGACGATAGACGGGCAGAACCAGAGGGAAAAGAAATCCGTTCTTAACATAGAAAATATTTTGTCTAATCGGGTAGCCGGGGGGGTTTCTCCCCAGGCCCCCACACCACCCGTGTCAATGATCGCCATAATGGAGCCAGCGATCATTGACATTTGGCGGCTACGGCCCGCACGAGGGACTGGATGACCAGGTTTTTCGTCACGGGCAGAGAATGCCGCGACTCCGTCGCAATCTTGAACTTCCCCTTTTGCCGGCAACACAGGCCGAGCCGTACCCAAAAAAGGAATTGACACTGGGTGACGTTTGTGCACAGAATATGGTACACAAATGGAGGAGACGGCGATGAAATTTTTAAGCGTCCGAGATTTGAGAGGCAAATCTGCTCAAATCTGGAAAGAGCTACCTATCGAAAAAGAGATGGTTGTTACCAGCAATGGTCGGCCAATAGCCATTCTTGCCGCAATAACAGAGGCAAATCTTGAGGAATCGCTATCGGCATTTCGCCGGTCACGTGCCGTTGAGGCCGTTGTTTCTCTCCAGCGAAGATCGGTAGAGAAAGGAACAGACAAGATTTTGTTGGATGAAATCAATACCGAAATTAAATCGGTTCGTGAAAAGCGTGCGTGATGGACATTGTCATTGACACAAATGTTCTTGTTGCGGGTCTTTTATCGCCGTTCGGGGCTTGTGGCGAAATCGTACGCATGGTCTCCGCCGGTGAACTGACGCTTTCCTTTGATGCACGGATTTTATCAGAATACAACGAAATTCTGCGACGCCCGAGGTTCGGATTTGAAGAAGAAAAGGTCGCCGCGTTTTTGGACTATATTGTGTATCGTGGCCGGGCTGTTGCGCCTTCCCCTTTGTCTCATTCGCTTCCTGATCCGGATGATGAACCGTTTCTCGAAGTCACTCTTGCGAGTCAAGCTGTATATCTTGTTACAGGAAATCAAAAACATTTCCCTGCTGAACGATGCCAAGGCGCTAAAGTCATTTCACCCAATGAGTTTTTAATTTTTTTCAAAAACCAACAAGCAAAAAAGAAACGCATAACACAGCGCTCAACCCGGACGCGCAAAAAACCGCGTGCCAGTTAGTTTTTCGTCATGCATTTGAAATATGGGAAGATGATAAAACAGGAGGGCTTGGAATTATGACGATAAATCCGAATCATATTTCTCCTTGTGGTCTCTATTGCGGAGTCTGTGCGATTTATATCGCACACCGTGACAATAATCACAAATTCAAGGAACGGTTAGTGAGTCTTTACCAGGGAAAAGTTCATGGCAAAGGCAAACTCCCCAATAGTGAAAAGCTTTCCATAGAAGACATTAAGTGCCTTGGCTGCCTGTCTGATGAGCTTTTTATGCATTGCCGACAGTGTGAGATCAGGAAATGCACCAAGGAAAAGGGCTACGCTGGATGTCATCAGTGCGATGAATTTCCTTGCCAATACATTGACAATTTCCCAATGGTCGTTGGCCAAAAGGTTATTTTGCGGGCTATTCCATATCGGCGTGAGGTGGGGACTGTACGGTGGATTCAAGATGAAGAAGCCCGCTATGTTTGCCCCGGATGCGGCAATAAAGTTTACCGGGGCGTTGTAAGTTGTAATCAGTGTAAAGTGAAGTTGGATCTGGACTAGTTTTTTGGGCAGGACAAAAGCTATTCAATCTATAGCCGACCGATAGAGAGGGGAGGCTTGTGCAAATGACTTCATCTACGAAAGAGACAACGGTTCAGGTTGCCGTAGTGCAAGCGGCAGCAGTGCCATTCGATACTGAAGCCTGTGTTGACAAGGCAGTTCGCCTGATCGGAGAAGCCGCTGCCACCGGCGCAAAAGTGATCGTCTTCCCGGAGGCGTTCATCGCCGGCTATCCGAAGGGGCTCAGCTACGGCCTTGTGGTTGGCGCACGCGATGCGGCCGGGCGTGAGGAGTTTCGGATTTATCTCGACGCGGCAATCGAGGTGCCCGGTCCGCAAACGCAGCGGCTCGGCGAGGCCGCCGCGGCACATGGAAGTTACGTAGTGATGGGTGTGATCGAGCGCGAACTGGGCACCTGTTACTGCACAGTACTTTTCTTTGGTCCAGACGGTCGGCTGCTCGGCAAACACCGCAAGCTCATGCCGACCGCGTTGGAGCGAATGATCTGGGGATTCGGCGATGGTTCGACGTTGACGGCCGTGGACAGCCCCTACGGACGAATCGGCTCGGTGATCTGCTGGGAGAACTACATGCCGATGCTGCGGATGGCAATGTATTCAAAGAACGTCGCGTTGTACTGCGCTCCTACCGCTGATGACAGGGACACCTGGTTGTCGTCGATGCAGCACGTCGCCCTGGAAGGGCGCTGTTTCGTACTAACGGCATGCCAGTTCATCCGCAAGAAGGATTTCCCGGACACCGTGCGCGTGTCCCTCGGCGATTCGCCTGATTCGGTGTTGATGCGCGGCGGCAGCGCAATCGTCAGCCCGTTGGGCAAGGTACTCGCGGGGCCTCAGTTCGAGGGCGAAACCATTCTGACGGCGACGCTTGATCTCGGCGAGATCGGCCGCGGGAAGTTCGACTTTGACGTCGTCGGCCATTACAGCCGACCGGACGTGTTTCAGTTGCACGTCAATGAGGCGCCTCTGCGCCCGGTTGT